>JBCCDL010000259.1:0-7572 GCA_039030815.1 Cyanobacteria bacterium P01_A01_bin.83
ATCTTATCTATAGATATATGTTGGAGATGGGTCGAAAAATTAATGAGAACAGCTATCAATAAACTCCCATTTTATCTCAAAGGTCTTAAAGCCATGAAACTTATACAGAGTATTCTTTAAAGCGGTTGTCACCCCGTCAGACCTAACTCACAATATCAAAGGTGAAACGACCGAACAAGATCGCTATTTGTTTGGTCAGCGGATACCGAGCTACGGCATTATCAATTTTGGTGCCATGGCAGGTGGCACCACCAAAAATTTTAAGCCGATTGATTACGGTATTTTGTCTGAGATTGAACTTAAGTCAATTTATGACTTTACCTCTAATGCCACTGCTGATGAATGTACTTTCAAGTTATTCAGCGGCAATGTTGAGATTCTTGAGCAACGAATTACTAATAATGAGATGCCTTACACTTTTCCTCCTGGGGCAATTATTAACCCTAATTTGACGATTCAAGTCAAGCCAAAATACACCACTACTCAACTGTTGATCTATTGGCAACCCGTTCATGTTTTTAGCTATTTAGAGGTGGCGTAAATCATGGATTATTTTTTACTTTTTACTCAACATTTTGACCGCGCGCGCGGTCTTGATTGGGGTCGCCTTAGTATCAATAGTTTAACTCGGGGTACTACTCATATCTGGAAGGCGACATCTAGTCATTCTACTAAGCAGTATGCCGAAAGTTTTCATGAGTGGGGTGGCATGTTACCGCCTCAATATCGTGTTCGTCATCCTGATAACCCAGCTAAAAAATTACCGTTTTACACTGTTAACACCAATCCAATTCCCCTCGATCATGTTAAAGGTGTGTCAGGGAATTTTTATCAAATCTCTCCTCATAAGGTAATTACTGATAAAGGTGGTGTACGTAGCGATTTTGGCATCCATAAAGATGCTAATGCCCCTGGTTCTTTGGGATGTCCTGTCATGAGTAGCGATCACTTTATTCAGTTTGAGCAAGCAATGGCGAAACTACGACAGCTAGGAGAACTGTATTTACCTTTATTTGTGCAGTACAGCTAATGAAGAATTTTAATCATCAAAGGTTTTGGAACGCTACACCAAAAATCGTTGACATTGCTATTGCTGGAGTTTTAATTTCTCTTGGTGCAGGATTAGGTTGGGCGATCGCAAAATCCCAAAAAGTTGAAGTTACACAACAGGGAATTTTGATTGAGCAACAGGCGATTGCCAATCATAAAGACCTTGAGCGATCGCTATTGATGAATAAAATTCAGCAGGGATTGATTGAAAGATATGAGGCGGATGCAAAAGAGTTTGCCCGCCGCTATGAAGCTGGAGCGGAATTAGCTGAGCAAGCTCAATTTGCTGCTAAGGTTATTCCGCCACAACAAATTGAAGAATTAGAAAATAATGTTCGTGAGTCTCAACAGGTTCTTGATGAAGCTAAGAATTATTAATTGTGGGGTTTCAGCTTAATAATTTACAGACACAGTAGTGCGATCGCAATACTTAACCAAAAAATTCAAGGTAATCATCATGATTGCCAATCCAAAACCAAGTCACAGTATCGTTAGCCAAAATACCAATCGCCCGATAACTACGATTAATTCTTACTGACCAAATGTCTTCTTGGCTGTTAATACACTTAAAACGTAAAGATGGATGAAAAGGGTTATCTTTCCACAAGCGATAAGCTTTTCTTGCACTACGCCTATTTTTCTCAGAAAGCAATTTATAGCTATCCCAAAAAGTAGGAAGAGTCTGAGACTTCATAGCTGATCGTAATCCATTGGTTGAGCTTTGCCTTCAGCAATTTGTTGTTTGGCTAATCTCGCGGCAGCTACCAATTTATCTTGGGTTTTATTAAAAGAATTTTGCCATTGTGCCTCTTGTTGCAAATTTTGAATATATTCCCGCAAATGTTCGACCAATTCATTTTGCTTATCTTCTGGCAAAGATTCCATCATCTTGATGACAGTGCTAATTGCTGGTGATGACATTAAAGCTGTCTCCTTAAATCAATAGTGTTAGATCTGATAATGATATGTCATATATTACTGAATTTTCTTTAATAGCTTTGGTGTTTAGAGTTGTGAAAGTTCGATCGCATTATATTTTATTGATTAACGATAAATGTCTCTTCTGTGTCCGATATCAATAACTGTAATAATTAACTTGCGATCGCTAATTTCGTATATTATTCGATAAACTCCTACTCTGATGCGCCACGCTGGACGACCTTTTAGTTTTTTACATCCTGTAGGTTTAGGTTCAATAGATAAATTTCCGATCGCCTTTCTTATTTTTTGTTGGTTTGATTGAGAAATTTTCCTTAATTCTTTTTCTGCACGTCTTAAAATAAAGATCTCGTAGCTCATGAATGCTTTCTTTCTACATCCGACACTACTGCCTTAAAAGGAATAACTTCATCACCAGAATTTTTAGCTATATCGTAAGCTTTGATAGCATCTAATTCTTCTAATTCTTCTTCTTTGGCGATCTCTTGAGCTTTCTGCAAAATCGATATACAAGTCTCATATATTTTTATATCTTCGTCTAGTAGTTCTGAATAAACATCGAAAACAACTTTAGTTACGAAGACAATTCCTGATACTCCTGCAACAGTACCATAAAGTAAGTCGATCTGAGTGCTGTTTTCTGGCGAACCGAATATGTAAACTCCTGTAGCCACTAAAAATATTGCAACTAATGGAGTCGCCTTTTTTAGAATATTAGATCTTTTTTTTCTTTCTATAATAGCTATCTCAAATCTAATTTCCTCTTTATACAATTCTTTCTGATAGAAGCTATCACCTAATTCATATATTACTTTTCGATAATCTTTCGGATCGTAAAGAAGGACTCTATCAATAGCTTTACTTCTAATTTCTTTGTGCAACTTATAAAGTATATTTGAATAATATACTAAAATATATGCAGTTGCTGCTATCGACAATGCAAATATCAAACTTACTACTATGTATGTTTGAACATTACTACTATAGTGAAGTCCTATTAATAAAAGTGATAAAATAGATATAGGGAAAAAACAAAAACTAAAAATTAACCATCTGTTCTTCAGCAAAATAGCCAAGAAGGTTGAAGATTTTTGATTATTTTTCTTCAGTTTAAAATTGCTATATTTATGAACAATAAAGCTATCTAATATTTGAAGAATTTTAAATGAAGAATCGTTTTGATTATTTTGATTTAAATCTTGATTTTGTTTTGATATTTGGTTGCTCATGTCTAATTTATAATTAATGCCACTATACTATCTATATAGAATATTAAAATTTACTTTTGTCATGATTTTTTAATAGCTTTTTGTTGTTTTATTTGAATTAACCAAAAAACTCAGGGTAATCATCATGATTGCCAATCCAAAACTAAGTCACAGTATCGTTATTTAAAATACCGATCGCCCGATAACTACGAATGACTCTTATACCGAATCGATAAACATTTGCGACACATAGAAATTGTCTAAGTAGAGTGGGCATTGCCCACCCTACAAGTTATCCGTTTATTTGATATTACAAGACGAAATCAAAAATTAAACCCACATTTCGCAGACGCTATAGGTAGAAAAAAAACATAAATACGCTCATCCTGTATAGTAATTAATATGTATTCATCACTATCTATATATTAGTACAATTAAATTACTGTATCTATAGTGGTAATGTGCCAAAGGTCAGTTAAAGGCTTTGAATAAATTTAACAGCAGATGCTCAAATAAAAACCCCCTATAAGCTGAACCTGTAGAGGGTAGGTAAAGTTAAAAGAAATCGACTTTACCTAAATATTATGTGTTATGAATTTTGCTTGACAGTTATATTGTGACTGTTTCTTTTGTTTCCGTTTCCGAAAAATCGCCAGTCTCTGACTCTAGATCGCCTTGAAATGCGGAGGTATAAAGTTCTTGCAAATCTTTAATTAGAGGATAGCGGGGATTTGAACCAGTACACTGATCGTCAAAAGCTTGTTCTGCTAGGGTTTCTACCTGGGCATAAAACTCGGCATCTTTCCCTGGCATCGCTTCTTTGATACTAGAAGGAATATCTACTTCTGCTTTGAGATAGTCGATCGCTTCAATTAGTTTATCGACTTTTTCTTCTGGGGTATCGCCACCAAGCTTTAAGTAGTCGGCAATTTCCGCGTAACGTTCTTTGGCATGGGGATATTCATACTGAGAAAAGATAGTCTGTTTAAACGGGGCATCGGTGGAGTTATAGCGCATGACATGGGTAATCATCAGGGCATTGGCTAAACCGTGGGGAATATGGAAAGTTGCCCCTAGTTGGTGTGCCATCGAGTGACAAATACCCAGGAAGGAGTTAGCAAACGCCATCCCTGCAATGGTGGCTGCATAGTGGACTTTTTCTCTGGCGATGGGATCTTTTGCCCCTAGTTTATAAGAACGGGGTAAGTATTCCATCAAGAGAGCGATCGCCTGTAATGCTAAACCGTCGGTGTATTCCGTTGCCAGTACCGAGGCATAGGCTTCTAAGGCATGAGTTAAAGCGTCAATACCACCAAAAGCAGTAAGAGACTTGGGCATATTTAGCACCAGTTCGGGATCGACGATTGCCATATTGGGAGTGAGGGCGTAGTCTGCGAGGGGATATTTAATGCCAGCGCGATCATCGGTAACTACGGCAAAAGGTGTAACTTCTGAACCCGTTCCCGAAGTAGTGGGAATTGCCACCATTTCGGCTTTCTTACCTAAAGGTGGTAACTCATAGACCCGCTTGCGAATATCCATAAAGCGGGTAGCGATGCCTTCAAATTCAATTTCGGGATGTTCGTACATCAGCCAGATAATCTTGGCTGCATCCATTGGGGAACCACCACCAAAGGCAATAATAACGTCAGGTTTAAAGGTATTAACCCTAGCTAATCCCATTTCGACGGTGGAAAGATCGGGGTCGGGTTTTACATCATAGAAGAGTTGATATTCGATGTTAATTTCTTCTAAAGCCTCAGTGACTTCTTTAATCATGCCCAAGTCATACAAGGGCTTATCGGTGACGATAAAGGCTCGTTTTTTACCCTTTAGATCTCTCAGTGCTACAGGCAAACAACCATATTTAAAATATACTTTGGGGGGAACGCGAAACCAGAGCATATTTTGGCGGCGTTCGGATACGGTTTTGATATTTAGTAAGTGATGTACAGAGACATTTTCACTAACTGAGTTACCGCCCCAGGTACCACAACCCAAAGTAAGAGAAGGATCTAACTTAAAGTTATATAAATCCCCGATCGCACCTTGGGAAGAAGGAGTATTAATCAATACCCTCCCTGTAGAGACATGGGTATCAAAATAATCAATGCGATCGCTATTATTAGGAGCAGTATAGAGTACGGAAGTATGTCCCCGTCCACCAAGTAAAATTAGTTCTTCGGCTTTGGCAGTGGCTGCTTTAAAATCTGCCACTCGATACAAGGCTAGTACTGGAGATAACTTCTCAATGGAGAATGGTTCTGCTGTACCAACGTCATCAATTTCTCCAATCAGAACTTTACTACCTGGAGTTACTTCAATTCCTGCTAATTTTCCAATGTCAGCTACCGATTGACCAACGATAGCAGGGTTGATGTGTCCGTCTTTAACTAATACTTGGCTTACCTTGTCACGTTCTTCAGAACTTAAGAAATAAGCACCCCGTAAGGCAAATTCTTGCTTGACGCGATCGTACATTTCATCAACGACAATTACCGACTGTTCCGAAGCGCAAATCATGCCGTTATCAAAGGTCTTGCTCAATAAAATAGAGCTTACCGCTAGTTTAATCTCGGCAGTTTCGTCAATCACCGCAGGAGTATTACCTGCACCCACTCCTAAAGATGGTTTGCCTGAAGAATATGCCGCTTTAACCATTCCAGGACCCCCCGTAGCCAAAATCAAGTTAACGTTAGGGTGCTGCATCAAAGCTTGAGAAAGTTCTACCGAAGGCTTATCGATCCAACCAATGAGATGTTCGGGGGCACCTGCTGCCACTGCCGCATCGAGGACTGTTTTTGCCGCTGCGATCGTACATTCTTTGGCTCTAGGATGGGGAGAAAAGATAATTGCGTTACGGGTTTTTAGGGCAATTAAAGCTTTAAAAATTGCCGTAGAAGTGGGGTTAGTTGTTGGTACAATCCCCGCCAAGATTCCCACAGGTTCAGCAATCTTTTGAATCCCAAAATGGGAGTCAGATTCGATTACACCACAGGTGGGTTCTTGTTTATATTTGTTGTAAATAAACTCTGAAGCAAAGTGATTCTTGATCACCTTATCTTCAACTACTCCCATTCCCGTTTCATTCACTGCTAATTTTGCCAAATGAATCCTTTTTTCATTGGCAGCTAAAGCAGCTTTTTTGAAAATATTATCTACCTGCTGTTGATTAAAATTAGCATACTGACTTTGAGCAGCTTTTACTTTTTGTACGAGAGCATTTAGGTCTTGAATATTATTAACTTTCATTATTTATGGTTGGTGTTTGGTCATTAGTTATTGTTATTAGTTATTAGTCATTAGCTGTTGAACTACATAAAGAACAAGGACAAATAACAAAAAACAAAATTAACAAGCTTTAATGCCATGTTCTTGAAAAATCTTTTTGGCTGTTTTAACTAATTCTGGAGATGCAGAGGGAGTATTCTTAAGTTGGTAATCGTATCCAAGTTGTTCCCACTTGTATTCTCCCATCTTATGAAAAGGCAAAATTTCAACTCGCTCAATATTACTTAATTCGGAAATAAATTTAGCCAAGCCGTTTATATTTTTAACAGCATCGGTCAAGTTAGGAACTAAAACAAATCTAATCCAAGCTGGTTGCTTAATCTCATTTAGATATCGAGCAAATTTCAAAGTTGGCTCTAAAGAAACTTGAGTAACTTGCTGATATATTTGCTGGTCAAAAGATTTAATATCTAATAATACCAAATCTACATATCTTAATACTGGTTTGCCTGTAGCTAAATTAACATAACCTGAAGTATCTAAAGCGGTATGTATTCCTAACTCTTGGCAACGGCGAAAAATCTCGGTTATGAACTCTGGCTGCATTAAAGGTTCGCCTCCCGTTACAGTTACTCCACCTCCCGAAAAATTCATGTAAGATTTGTATTTTTTAAGATCTATAATCAATTCGTCAACCGTAACTTCTTTGCCGTCTTCAGGATGCCGACAGTCAGCATTATGGCAGTAAAGACATCTTAGGGGACAACCCTGAGTAAAAATGACGTAACGAATACCAGGACCATCAACCGTACCGCAGGTCTCAATGGAATGGATTCTACCTTTTGTGATTGTTAGTTCTTGGTTATTAGTCACTACGTCCTCGTAGAGGGATTAGTACATGGGGAACCCACTGTCGCCTTTGTTAGTTGTTGTTGGTTAGTCATTGGTTGTTGGTCAACAAAAGACAAAAAACTAATCTTGTTGATGCACCAGTAATACTGCACAGGGTACGTGATGAGAGACATAGTTACTAACGCTACCTACAATTAGTTCGTTTAAACCTTTTCTGCCATGGCTGCCAATAACAATCAGGTCTGCTTGCCACTCTTTTGCCGATTCGCAAATTTGCTGTGCTGGTTGACCA
>JBCCDL010000260.1:0-7535 GCA_039030815.1 Cyanobacteria bacterium P01_A01_bin.83
GGCGATCGCATTCCTACAGGAAGACTGGTATATCAAGATGAAACAATAGAAATTTTGCCCAATGAACTAGACAAAGAGTTTCGAGATATGTTTAGTCACCTAGTAGCTATGCTTTGCGCTTCTACTCAACCCTCTACAATTCCTAGTTTTTATGAATGTAGCTATTGCAACATTCCCGACAGCTATTGCCCCGAAAGAAAAGCGATCGAAGAACCACAAAAAAATCACGACCTTTTTTAAATTTTCAATCATGCTAACAGACCAAGAATTCGACAGATTATGTCAAAAAAATCATATTGGTGATTCAGCTAGACAGGAGATTGAAAAAATTCGTTCTTCTCCCCCATCACGCCATGTATCTGCCAGAAGTGGTAATGTTTGCGGACGTTATCCAAGTGGAAAAATGGGACAAACGATTCAATATGAGTCTCACAGAGTTGAACTATCTCTAATCATGCTCCTCGAACGAGATTCAAATATCCTCGAACATTACGACCAACCTCTATCAATTAAATTTATTTATGAGGGCAAAAATGGTAAGAGATTGGGACATCTCCACACCCCTGACTTCTTTGTAATTAAATCTGATAGTGCTGGCTGGATTGAATGTAAAACAGAACAGGAACTTGAAAAATTATCAAAAAAAAATCCCAATCGCTACTATAAAGACGAGAGTGGCTCGTGGCGTTGTCCACCAGGAGAGAGATATGCCAAACAACTTGGTTTCTTCTACCAAGTATGCTCTGACAAGGATTTTAATTGGACTCTCCAACGAAATTTAATCTTCTTAGATGATTATTTCCGTAACCCATCACCTTCAGTAGAAGAATCTGCCAGAAAATCAATTATTTCAATAGTATCTGAAGAAACTGGAATCACTCTTGCTGAATTGTTGGACCTAGCTCAAGAATATACAGCAGATGATATTTATAATTTAATCCTTACCAATGAAGTCTATGTTGATTTGGAAACGTCTTTGTTAGTAGAACCAAGAAGGGTTAGAATTTTTCCAAATAGACAAACGGCTAAAGCATACGAATTAGTAAATTATGAAGCATCTGTAGATTCTGCTATTGATGTCATTTCTCCAGTTGTTCGTATCGTATCAGGAAGTCAGGTTTGTTGGGATGGAAGAGGTTTAAAAATTCTCCATGCAGGAGCATCAGAAATTACTCTTGTTGACGAAAATGACAGTCCTGTTGTTCTCAAAAGACAAATATTTGAGGGTTTAGTTCATCAAGGGAAAATTACTAATTTCCAAACTCAGAAAGTGGATTCAATCCAGCAGGAAGCGTGGGCAAGATTTCAGATGGCAAGCCCAGAAGATCAAACTGAAGCTCTTTGTCGTTATGAAATTATCAAACCTTATTTGGAAGGAAATCCTCCTGAAAATGAAACGACTCCGAAACGCACCATACGTCACTGGAAAACAAAGTATCTCAAGGCAAAAAGCAAATACAATTGTGGATTAATTGGACTTCTTTCTCGCCGTCACGCTAAAGGAAATAGAATCCAGAGACTATCACAGGAAACTCAGGATTTAATTGAGAAAGTTATTTCAGAAAATTATGAAACCATAAAGCAAAAAAACATCCTTTCTGTTTATGGCTCGTTGCTTGTCCTTTGTGAAGAACAAGGAATTCAAGAACCTAGTTACTTTACTTTCACTAAAAAAGTACACAATCGTTCTACTTACGAGCAAACTAAAGCTCGTCAAGGTCGTCGTGCTGCTTATCAACATAAAAAGTTTTATTGGGAATTAAGTAGAACTACTCCTCGTCATGGCGATCGACCTTTTGAAATTTGCCATATAGACCACACAGAAGCAGATATAGAATTAGTTTCTTCAGAAACAGGTCGTAATTTGGGTCGTCCGTGGCTAACTATTTTGACAGATGCTTATTCTCGACGCTTACTTGCTATCTATCTTACTTTCGATCCACCTTCATATCGATCGTGTTTGATGGTACTAACGGGACTTTGACAGAAAACTAGGTTCAAAAAGGGGTGAAAGCCTTATATATCAATAGTTTAACTTCAAAATAGCTAGTTCCTTAATATATCTGGGTTTCAGGCGAATTTACCTCAAAGAGGTAAATTCGCCGTCTGGCAAGGCTTTCACCCCTTTTTGATAGGTAAAAATTGTCAAAGTCCCGCTAAGAGTTTGCGTTAAACGTCACGGACGAATGCCTCAAACTATTGTCGTAGATAATGGTGCGGAATTTGGTAGTACATATTTTGAAACTCTTCTAGCTGCCACTGAATGTAATAAAAAACAAAGACCACCTGCCCAAGCAAGATTCGGTTCAGTTTGCGAACGTTTGTTTGGAACTACCAATACACAGTTTTTCAATAATCTTAAAGGAAACACTCAAATTACTCGTAATGTTAGGCATGTAACAAAATCAGTTAATCCAAAAAACCATGCTGTATGGACTTTAGCATTTCTTTACGATCACCTTTGTCATTGGGCTTATGAAATTTACGATACAACCGATCATCCTGCATTAGATCAAACTCCTCAAGAAGCTTTTGCTCAGGGAATGTTGCAAGGTGGCGAACGTTCTCATCTGATGATTCCTTACAACAAAGAGTTTTGTATGCTAACTCTACCTACAACTTCTAGAGGAAAAGCTCAGATAAAACCAGGTAAAGGAGTCAAAATCAACTACATATACTATTGGTCAAATCTTTTTAGAGATCCAGAGTTGGAAAATACTTCTGTACCAATAAAATACGATCCTTTTAACATTGGAATTGCTTATGCTTTTGTCAAAGGACAATGGGTAGAATGTGTTTCTTAATATAACGCTGATTTTCGACAGCATTCTGAAAGAGAATTAAAACTAGCTAGCACTGAATTACGCAAACGCAAGCAAAACTACTCTAAAAATAATAAGGTGTCTGCCAAGAAATTAGCCAATTTTATTACTTCCGTGGAAGGACAGGAGTTTCTATTCGAGCAGCGTTCTAAAGATTTAGAAACACAAAAAGTAATCCAAATTATTGAAGGTAATCTTACTCCGATAACTCAGTACCGCAAAGATAAACATATTGAGAAGGTTACAGCAATAGAGCCAGAAAATTCCGAATTAGAATCTTATGCTATTTCAGAGTCATCTTGGTTTGAGGAAGATAGCGATGATGACAACGAATTTGATTTTTCTTTCGATGAACTTGAAATTTACAACGATTTTTAAAAACTATGACACCACAACAAGGGTTTCCCAAACAATTACTCAACCAGTCTCCTGAAGATAGACTTACTTATTTTGAACAACACAAAATAGATCATCCGATGCTCAAAAAAGTATTCAACCAATTACTTGATGCTGTAGATAAACCAGATAAAGGTTCTCTTCTTTTTTTATACGGTCCAACGGGAGTTGGAAAAACCACTTTGATCGAGAAAATTATCGAAAAACTAATTGAAAGAAGTTTAGAACAATTAGAAATAGATCGGGGAAGAGTTCCAGTTGTAGCATTGGAAGCAGTTGCTCCAGAATCAGGCAACTTTAATTGGAAAGATTTTTTTATAAGAGCTTTAACTGAATTTGAAGAACCTCTTATTGACTACAAAATCGACTATGGAGAAAAAGGAATTAGTCGTAATCAGGAAGGGGAGATAGTTATCGAATCAAGAATTGCTGCTCATGCGCTACATAGATCGTTAGAAAAATGCTTGAAATACCGCTGCCCAGATATCTTCTTGATTGATGAAGCTCATCATTTTGGCATCATGTCTAGCGGACAAAAGTTAAAAAATCAATTGGAATGCCTCAAATCTATAGCTAACATGAGTAGTACTAATTTAGGATTGCTAGGTACCTACGATTTACTAATATTTCGTAATTTAGGTGGTCAATTAAGTCGGCGTAGTATTGATATTCATTTTCCCCGATATAAAGTCAGTAACAAACAGGATCTTAAAGCCTTTGTAACTGTTTTGAAAACATTTCAGAAACATTTGCCTTTATCAGAAGAGCCAGATTTATTAACTAATTAGGAATATTTCTATGAAAGAAGTTTAGGTTGCATTGGAATTTTAAAAGATTGGCTGACTAGAACGCTGAGAGATGTCTTAGACAAACAAATAGAAACTATTGAACTGAAACATTTACGAGCAAGATCGTTATCTATTTCCCAATGCAAACAAATATTAAAAGAAATTGAAGAAGGAGAAAAAGCTCTAGAAGAAACACAAAAAGATAGAGATGAATTTAGGTCGGCTCTTGGATTAACAAAAATATATTCACCAAAAAAATCCAAAAAGACTACAAAAAGAAAGAACAAAGTTGGCCAACGAAAACCCAAAAGAGATACTGTAGATCAACAAGAAAATGCACAATAAAAAATTTGAAATATATCCTTTTTATACTTCAAGTAAGCCTAATATTCCTGCTAGAACAAGATTATATCCTCTTGCACCTATTGGTATACGAACGGCATATTCAGAAAGTTTAACTAGTTACATAATTAGACTGGCAGAAGCTCATAGTGTGAAACCAGGAATTTTATTAAAGCATGAAATTGCTCCTTTAATAGGCAAAAATTCTTATTTACACTCGGAAAGATACATTAATACAAGTAGTAATGAGGGAGGAATAGACAAAATTTTTGCTAACGCTGCAAAGTCTTTTAATAGTCAAGGTCAATGGACAGAAAGTTTGATTAAAATTCTTGAATCTTTAACGTCTATACAACATTTGTCATGTTTGACTTTTCTTAATTGGAAAGATTACCTGCCTTCAAAAAATCTATTGAAAAAGCATCGAGCTTGGTGTCCTTATTGTTTCAATGAGTGGAAGAATAGTCAATTTCCAATTTATGAACCACTAATTTGGAATGTTGAGGCAGCCAAAATATGTTCGCGACATAAATTGCCTTTAGTTACAAAATGTCCTAAGTACGGAAAGCAAAATAAAGTTTTGGGATGGAAGTCTAGAGTGGGATATTGTTCACATTGTAATTATTGGCTTGGAAATATAGAAGAAAGTGACTACAAAATATCTACTAAAGAATTGAACTTGCAGATTCAAATAATCAATAATATTGGCGGGCTGATTTCTTATTACTCTGATGATTTATCAGGTATTATATCTACTAGCTCTAAATTAAAAGCTTATTCTAGCTATATTCAAAATGTAAATAAGGCAACTCTTGCCAGACATCTTCAAGTATCAAATACTGTATTCAACAGATGGTACGACGGTAATAATATTCCGACTTTGAGTAATTTATTAGGAATATGTGACAGCTTTAACGTCTCATTGATAGATTTTTTTACTAATAAAGAAATTCATCTTTCTAATCAAGTAATTCACGATATAAGAAAGCATAAATTGTCAAAAGGTCACTCCAAAAGGACTACTCGTAAATACAGCAAAGAAAAAATAATTCTCACTTTACAACAGGCACTTCAAGAATTTCCTCCTCCATCCACCTCAGAAATAATTGATAGATTAAATGTTCCAGAAGAAGCAGTTCGCTTTCACGCTCAAAGCCTATACTCACTAGCAGGCTTGAGACATAGAGAATATAAAAAAATCCAAAAAATTGAAACAATTAAAACTTTATTAGAAAAAATTTTGAATAGCGAAGAATATCCATTTCCCTCATTTAGCGAAGTAAGCAAGAGAGTAGGTATGAGTAGTACAAATCTTCGCAAGAATTTTCCCCAACTATCGCGCTTAATTGCAGAAAAATATCTTCATGATAGAAGCCAGGAAGCAGAAAAAAGAAAAAATCAGTTAGCACAAGAAATCAAGTCTATTGCTATTCAGCTTTATAGTGAAGGAGAAGAGCCTCTTGGCTACAAAATATCAAAGCGTATGGATAAACCTCTGGCGATTATACAGGATGTTGCTTTAGATGCTCTTCAAGAAATCAGGAAAGAATTAGGATATGAAAAATAATACAAAAACATATTCAGAAATTTATGATTTGTGGTGTTCTAAAAACCTTAAAATACCAATTAGAAGTTATTTATATAGTCTCGATCCTATAAAAATTGGAACTTCTGGTTGTGAGAGCTTGATTAGCTATACGGTACGTTTATCTGAAGCTCACTCAGTCAGCGTTCAAAATCTATTTACCAAGATAATAGCTTTTTCAAGTAATAAAAATCCCCAAAGAAATGTTCAAAATAAATTAGGCAAGGTATTGAATCGAGGTGCTGCACTTAACTCTAATGGTAAATTAGCAGAAAATTTGGCATTGGAGTTAACAAATTTAACCACACAAAAAAATTTACATAGTCTAACTCTACTATCCTACAAAGATCTATTTTCTTCAAAAAAACTATTCAAACAAACTAAAGCCTGGTGTCCTTACTGTTA
This sequence comes from Cyanobacteria bacterium P01_A01_bin.83, assembly GCA_039030815.1. GTDB lineage: Bacteria > Cyanobacteriota > Cyanobacteriia > Cyanobacteriales > Xenococcaceae > Waterburya. Next base: position 6,339 of record JBCCDL010000260.1, read on the forward strand.
TCAAGAATCGAAAGAATCAAGTCAGATTGCCTACGAACCTCTGTTATGGGTATTAGCAGATGCAAAAATATGTTTAAAGCATCATCAGCCATTGCAGAGTATTTGTCCTGGTTGCGATCGCGCTATTCCTTGGTTGGCTGGTAATTCTCGTATTGGTTACTGTTCCCATTGTGAAGCTTGGCTAGGAAATATAGCTACGACTTATCAAGAAACAATTACCGATCTAAATAAAATAGACTTTCCCAAAGATACATGGATGACCAAAGCTTTAGGAGATTTAGTAGCATTTATACCTAAAGCTAAATACTCAATTGGGAAACATTATGTTTCTCAAGCTTTGAAACAAACAATAGACGTTAACCACCAAGGCAACATGGCAGCTTTTGCCAGAACTTTTCAATTGCCCAAGAACACGGTCTGGATGTGGTGTAAAAATAGAAGCAAGCCAGAGCTTAGAGAGATTTTACAGATTTGCTATTGTCTGGATATTTCTTTAATCGATTTCATTAATCTAAACAAAACTGCGTATAAATCAGTTCAAATACACTCTCAAAGATTGCCTAGAATATCAAAAGAGAGTAGGCGATCTCCAAAAATCTTTGATCGAGAAAAAACAAAAATTTATCTTCAGGCAATTTTGAACGATTCTACAAATCCACCAATAAATTTACAAGAAGTATCAGAAGCCCTGGGCTTTCACAAAAGAACAATTTCAAATCATTTTCCCAACTTATGTAAAGCTATCACTAAAAAATATCGTAGCTACAGAAAATTAGAGACTGAAAGACGAATTCAAAACTGTTGTCAAGAAATAGAAGAAATTGTCTTAGACTTACATCAATCTGGAGAATATCCAACAGAAGCTTGTGTCAGCAAACTTCTTTCTCATCCTGGACATCTTAGATATAAGAAAGTCAGAAATACTTTAGAAAAAGCTATCGCAAATGTTAATATTCAAGCATAACCTTGCCGAAGGTCGTTTCAAGCATATGCTTGCCGAAACGGCAAAGTTATGGTTAAAGTTACACTACAACCCAGTCAGAGAAAGGGTTTTAAGTATCGGAGCGGCGGGATTTGAACCCACGACCCCCACTACCCCAAAGTACTCCGACTACTCAAAACGTCGGAAATACGTTGGTTAGGAGGAAGTTTTTTTAATCTATTGGTGTCTATTTGGTGTCGAATTGGTGACACCAA
>JBCCDL010000261.1:0-7533 GCA_039030815.1 Cyanobacteria bacterium P01_A01_bin.83
CTTTTTCTTCTGGCTTATTTTCCGGGACAGAAGTTTGATTATTATATAAACAATTATTCAACTTGTGTCCCGGCTGTGCGGCTTGCTGTGACTGGGCTTGAGTCGTTTTTACTGGTTCGTTTTTAAACTTCAAATTTAGTGACTCAATTACTGCTAATCTGGAAGTATCGTAAAGTTCGTTTTGGCATAATTTGTAGTACCTAATTCTTGATTCCCCCTGTCTTTCACGACGGGATACACCCATTTTTAAACCAATTTTTTCAAGTAATCGGTTGAGTAGTTTGATGGGGGGATAATCTTTGGTAAGGTGAATCCCGAATGCTGATTTAAGTTTTCTTCGGTGGCGGTGACAATCTTTGACGAATTGCTGGACTTTGGGGGAATCCTCTGTAAACTCTTCAAGCGGGTTGAGAAAGTCTAGTAGTCCGATTTTCTGGATAACCTCAATTTTATGGCTGTAAGTTTTGACATCTGGGATGTAGGCGACCCCATTACTAAATTGTCTTAGCTTCTTACGCCATTCAATCGAATCCAGTTCTTTAGTGATTTCTGGGTTGATAGCCATCCAGAAAAGCTTTACTTGGTTAAGCCATCGCCTATCATCCTTGTATACAGACTTGTAAAGGAAGTCCTTGGTAAGTTCCACACCGGGTAATTCCCGCTTTAGCAAAGATTTAGTAGCTTTGTGGTTTTCCTCCTCCGTTCGCGCTGGCTTATTTTTGATTCGCATTGCTTCATCGACTTCGATGTCTTCCGCTTTTGCGGTTGCTTCAGCTTTTTGGTGTTTTATTTCATCTTTCTCAAATCGTACCGAGTCGCCAGTATTCGTCGCTTCATCAATTGCCACGTCAACAATTGAGTGACCCTCATCAATTAATTCTTGCCGTAGCTGTACTGCTAACTGGTTTAAGCTGTAATTCCTTCTGGCTATCTGCTTACAGTAAAGGTCAACGTGTGGGTTATCCCATCCCCCATCACCCATCATCGATTGCAATTGTTCTATTAATAATGGAAGTAGCTTTGTATCATCAATATCGGTAGCTTCTGCATTTTCTTTTGCTAATTGCAAAGCTAATTCGATTATCTCCGTAGTAGACTTTTGGTTACTGAGTAACCGCTTTTTAATCTCACTTGGCAGATAAGAAGTAGGGGTATCCTGAGAATTACTCGCTTTGGCTTTGCACCACACGGAACGCGGTACAGATTCTCGTTCCCTTGCTAACGTTTGACGTGCTTGAGATGGTTCTATGTTGCCGTAAAATAGCCCAAAAACGTGCTTAAAGTACTTATTATTGATATCACAGCCTACCCCTAATGATGAAGTGAACATTAATATTTTTGGCTTATACTCCTCAATTTTCTTTACAGTATGCTTTACAAAGTCTTTTCCAAAATCCGTTTGAGTGATTTTTGAATCAACCCGAATTAATCCCCCAGTCTTATTTTTAAGATAGGGATATTTCTTAATTAAATGATTGGCTAAAGCTTCACATTCTGTTTGATTATCTAAGGCTATAGCGATAGGTTCGCACTTTTCATCACTTACCCAATCTTCAATTTGAGTTAAAAATAAATCTCGCTTTCCTGTGTAGAAATTAATCTCCCACGGGTCGCCTTTAAATTCATGTTGTACGATGTATGGGGTGTGTCCGGTAATGGCTTTTAAGTAATCGCAAGAAACATCGGTAAAATCGGCATCTGCTACAACAACTAATCCCCCATTCTCTAAGCATTCCTTTAACTTTACTTCTAGAGTTTTAAGGATAAATGACCTTCTGTCTTTACAGGTACTGCTAGTAGAAAGATGATTTAAGCCTAGTTCAATTTCATCTATTACTACTAGCGTATTACTCCAATCTCTATCGAAAAACTTACCTAGAGAATCCCAACAACAACCAATTTCGCTGATATTTTCTATCGCAGAAATCTTATTAGTTTTAAATCCAAATTCATCCTTAGAATCAGAATCAGCATCTTCAATCCATGTAAATTCCCATTGCACTGCTTGTGCCCTACCAAGGGCTATACGGGCATTAATTGAAACAAAATTCATCCCCAAGCCCTTATGCCTAATTGTTTTAGTTTCTGGCTTGGGTGCTGGTTTTAGTTTCTGGTTTTTGTCTAATAATGAAAGCTGTTCGGGTTCTACTTCTGGCTTAATTTCTATCTTTTCCGTGTAGCCACAACAATGACTTTTAATCTTCTTAATTTGAGTTGACTTTCCACTACCTTTGGGTGATTTCAAAGCAACTATTCCAGACTTGGGAATTGCACCTACTAAATCGGGTAAATGCTTCTTAGATGAATCACAAATATAATCAGCGCTATAGGTAAGAGAATGCAGTTTTTTTTGTTCATAAGCTACCCTTTCCTGATAATCAATCGGGTTAATATTATCAACTGGATTATCTTTTATCCCCCCCCACTTAATACATAATTCCTTGAATTGCTTGGTGCTTAAATAGGTGATATTAGAAAATGATTCTAATTCGTCAATATCGGGGAAATCTTTTGTAGATTGTCCCCACCAGCCAGCAGTACATTTGTATCCATCGCTGACAAGAGAATTAATTATTCTCCGGTAATGCCCGGTGATGTGGGGATTTGCTACCGCTCCCGCATCTGGCTGTAATTTGATGGTTTTACAATTTGTACCTTGAAGTGCATGTTTCAGCGTTTCCTTAGAACCCGCAAAATTACCCCCCGCAGCCCCAATTACCATTACATCAGTGCAATTATTCCTTAACCACAATTTAAGTGCCGTTATCAGCGATTTAAGGGCACCTTCTACCAGCCATACTTCATTTATCTCTTTGGCTTGGGGATGCCTCCAAATGAATAGCGGTAATTCTCCATTGGGGAGGTGTGGGGAGTTACCCCCGTATTTTTCGGAAGATAGCCAATAGTATTTAGCAAAATTTTCGCGGTTGTCGCTTGCTATCTGGAAGCCAGTAATTTTGTGATTACCGTCCGTAGCAGCTATAGCTAACCCGTGACCTCCGACTAATTTATGAGTACCGGGTGCTACTCCTGCGAGTTTGGTAGAAACATCTACTTCAAGCCCCCGGTTCCAAGTTCTCAACCATCCCAACTGGTAAGCAAAATCGATTTCCTGAGAGGATAAACCGCGCTTTTCTTTTAGTTGAATGATGTGGGGAAGTGATAAATTTAATTTGACTATGATTCGCCTATAGCCAGTATTCCGCTTGTCTATGGGAAGTAGATTTTTAAGCTTTTCTTGCTGCTTGTAGACTTTCCTCTGTTTCTCGAATTTCCGTTCCTCTAGCCATTCCTGGCGCTTTTCTTCTCGCCATTCTTCAGAATTATCCGGCTTAAAAGTAGCTGTATGACCGTTCGCAGGTTTTACACAAACGTATCCGTTGATTTGTTCGCCTTTGCTGGAAGAAGCAAAGCCATGACAGAAAATTGTTTCATCTTCTAAAATCCGACAATTAGACTTAGTGTCTTGACAAATCGGACAAGGATTGTTGCGGTTAGTGGGGATGGGGCGACTACTAAGCATTGTCTTCCCCCTCATACCAAATTGACCAATCTTCACCAGAAGCGCTTCCAGTGGTCAGGCATTTTTGTTTTATTTCAGCGAGTTTTCTGTTAAGTTCTTGCCTTGCTTTTTCTTGGAGTTCTGGGAAGTCCCCGTAAAGGGCATCAGATACCCATTCCGGCATCTCGCCCTCAACATAATTACTGACTTCGTATATTGCTTCGCTCAAACTGTCCGTCAGTGAACCACATTCACCAAAGGTGTAACTCCAGTAGCCTTGTTCCGGATACTTTTGAGGGGTAGTCATCTCGCCACCTCCTGCAAGGAGAAAAGCGCCGCATCACACTTCCCACATCTACAAAATCCGTCATCATCTGGGAATCGAATGATTATCAACCCGCGCCCATAATTGTAGTAAGGATAAGACTTTGGGCGATTTATGCTTCCTTGGATATGGGGATAGTGCTTTTCAAAGTTCGGTTTTTTTGATTTTTCGGGATTTTTATATTGCTTTTGAGGGTTTGAACCCTGTAAAATATGCATGTGGCTGTTCCTTGGGCTTTATCGAATGGGAACAGCCTTTAATTTTTTAGACAACCATTGCGCTGTAGGTTGACACTTAGATACAATACATTTACTAAATTTTATTTTTTGATTCTTTTGAGTTCAGAATCTTTGGCTGGAAACGTGAGAAATTTCCTTTGTGTATCTAAGTACTAAGGCTGAGACTGAGACTGAGACTGAGTTTTTAAGACTAAAACTAAGTGTCTAAGTGTCTAAGACTAAGACTAAGACTAAGTGTCAAATTTTGTGCAATGGTACCTCAAAAAAATTAAAGGCTGGACTCAATGCTTCTCTAATTGACTATTTATTAATACCATGATTTGTAGGTCTTATTTCGTTTGGGGAATAAGTCATGAATCTCTTGCTGTGTAATGCTTTCAGCAATTTACTTTTTTAGGGGTTAGTTTTATCTTCCCTTTACCTCTACCTTCTTGTATAAATAATTCCCCATTTTTTACTGTGAGGTACTGAAAATTTTTGTTCTCGCGTAACTCCCGCGCCCATTGCCGATAAGCAGTAAGGAAAGGACGGTAATATTCTTTATAGAATTTTTCGTAATCGAGTTTATCAATTGCAAAAAAGCAGATTTGAATAAGTTTAAATGTATGCTTTGATGTTTGAGGATTGTAGGGATTTTCGTATCTGTCATGTAATTTTTTGATTTCATCTCTAATAGATGTGACATAATTAGTCTTCCCTTGTTTTTGCGAATTTGGGGAGAGTATTTCAACTAAATCGCCTCCTTTCATTTCATCCATGATTTTTATAAAAAAATCAACACCGTTTTTATAATCCGAGACATCTATTTGATGTTCTGATATTTGATGTGCTTGGATACATAGTTCTAACAACTTAACCAAAAAATTCCCTAAAGGTTCGACAGCTTTGGCAATTTTGCGCTTAACAGGGATTTTGTGGTTGGGCTTATATTTCTTTTTAAAAACCCAATGAGTAGCGATTGCATAAATTTCATTATTTATTTGTATCTGCCACTTTTGCGCCTCGTTATAGGAAGCGGTGACGACGTGGTGCGATTGAATGCAATTAATAGCTTTATCGTCAGGTGGTTTTATGCTGCCAGCTTCCACAAATGGAATGATTGAGTTATGCTGCATGGTCAAAAAAAATAGCTTTATGTTTTTTGGGATATGACACAGAGTAATAAATCTGTACAGTAAAAAGTAAGAAACGATAATGGACATAAAAACAGCGGTAAATGTAGTTGTGACCGCTGTTTTGGGATTTTCAAATCCAGTAAGAATGAGGAATTTTAAAGAAATCGCTACAATCAACAGTTAGTGGGAAGTGTGGAAACCGATGCTGTTTTGCTAAATTGCTCAGAACCGCGTACATTTTTGACAGTGGCTTGTGGGTTTTTGCTGTAAGTACCTTACTCATACAACCTCCCGAACCGTGTAACCTTTACTGCACTTCTGAACTAGCAACCAGCTTTTAGCTTCTTCATCTAATGCTGGTAGAACGCGAAAATTAAAAACATCTTGCCACGTTTCTACACCGTGTTGTTCTGCAAATTGCAACTCAAGTTTTTTGAATTCCGAATAATCTTTATTCCCAATCGCGGTAAACATTGGGGCTGTTTGGTAGTTATGGTTCATTTTTCCCCTTTACCGTTTATTAATTCCCCTAGCTTGTCGATTTCATCAGGTCTGTACAACTGCTGATTTGGATTAGCATTTAGTTTATCCATTAGCACATGAAAAGCCTCAGTATCTCCTTGATTTTCTCTTAGATAAGCTTTTAACTCCTTAATACTCATGTGTTCAAATTTACTACTCATGGCTCAAACCTCCAGATTCCATCTTTGAGTACGCTTACCGCTATATCCTGACCAAATAGAACAAATATATTTTTTGTGCGTTCGTCTAGTCTGACGACGTGTATGGGTAACTGATAAAAGCAAGTAATATTTTGTGCAAGCCTTACGCAAGATTGGGCTTGTACGTTTGTATAGTAAAAATTTTGACTTGAGGATGTCACGCTGCACCTTTGTTATCTTCCTCTGGTTTTTCTGGCAATAATTCTCTGGATTTTAATGACTCCTCAATCAAAATTGCTGACATCTGACTTAAGGAACGTCTTTCTTTCCCTGCCAAAGATTTTACTAATTCGTGTACCTCGTCCGATAAAACTACATTGACTCTTCCACTCATTGTGTTATCTGTGTTCATCTCATCATCTCATGATACTTCTTGTGAATCATTAATGGTTTAACACATTAAGTTATTTATGTGTCATTATATTCGTTATGACACACATTGACACACATAATTTTTAGTTGCACGTGAATTTCAACCCAATTCCCGCGCTAAATCTCTACGTCTATTCAAGAAAAATCAATGATTCAAATACTCAAACTGGCTAACCCACTGGGAACAATTCGGGCTTTAATCTTCCGCGTCCGCACCCGAAACGATGTTTGTCTGAATGAGTCAAAGTACTGCTACCACTGCCATAGAAACGTAGATTTTGACCGCGCTTTTAATTGCGGACTAAACAATCCGAAAAGTTGTCCTATGGATGCTATTCCTATGTAAATTTTTATGAAGGGAATAACCGAACATACTCCCCTCATAGATGTGTTACCGCCGCAAAACGATAAACAACACAAGGATTTTACCAAGATGCCCAGAAGAAAGGAACCTGGAAGCTTAACCGGGTCAAAACGAGTCAAACAAGAGAAAGCAGCTTCCGCTGGTAGTCGCGCTAAGAAAATGGCAGAACAAGCGGGAACCGCGTTAAAAGATGCGGCTAAATCAACAATTTCTAGTACCGGACAAGCTGCTATCAATACCGCTGCTACTGCTGTCAGTTCCACCGCAAACGCCACTACCACAGCAGTATCTAATGCTAAACAAGCCGTTACCGATGGCATACAAGCCCGTAACGCGCTGTTAGGGGAGAAAGGCTACAGCGGTAAACTTTCTCAAACAACCACCAGCACAGACCCATATGGGGGCTTAGCACTCCCAGAATTAAATTTAAGTACCCTTATCCCTACTGACCTGCTTAATCCCACTGGCTTACCAGAATGCAGCCACGAACAGCTAAATCAAGGGCTATCCCAGTACGCTTCTGCGAGTCGTGCTATGCAGCTTTACCAAGCTGGCTACAAGTACATTGCCGATGTGGGTAAGGTTAAGCAGTCATCCCACAAAGCCCAATCATCAATTATTAAAGGTGTAACTGAGGAAGTAAAAGTACAGCAAAACATCGTTGATTTTGATGTCGCGAATATTGAATTAGAACAGAAATTAGAAAAGCGTAACCAAGCAGAAGAAACGCTTAAGCAAGAACAAATTAAAACCGTAGCTGCTATCAACGAAACTGAACAATTACGACAGAAATTAGAAGCACAGGAAGAAAAACGAGAAGCAGAAATACAGCGAATAATTACCCAAACTAATCAGATATCCCAGAAATATTTACAAGAATCTATTCAAGGGATA
>JBCCDL010000262.1:0-7512 GCA_039030815.1 Cyanobacteria bacterium P01_A01_bin.83
AAATCAAATCCCAACAACATCAAGTACTCTTATATCGGGGGTGAAGGTGGCTACTTTGTAGTAGAAATAACCAGTTTACTGGGTCGCATTAGCCAAGGAAAAACTCGCGAAGAGGCTTTAGCTAACATAGAATAGCGATCGCATTATACACTTGATAAAAGGACAGAGATTGTCTGCCCTTTTGATTACGAACAAGCAACTAATTATAGTTACTTAAAACCGAGTACAGCTTACTTATTTGGTTGAGGAGTCATCCGTAAATAAGGCTTAATTTCTTCAACACCTTTGGGGAATTTTTCTTTGGCTTTATCAGTGGGAATAGAAGGTGCAACTACCACATCTTCACCATCTTTCCAGTTGACAGGGGTGGCAACTGAGTAATTATCAGTTAACTGCAATGAATCAATTACTCTCAAAATTTCAGGGAAATTACGACCTGTACTAGGAGGATAAGTTAAAGTAAGACGTAATTTTTTGTTGGGGTCAATAACAAATACCGAACGGATAGTGACTTTAGCATCAGCATTAGGATGAATCATGTCATAAAGGTCAGAAACCTTTTTATCTGCATCCGCCAAAATAGGATAGTCAACCTTAGTACCCTGAGTTTCATCAATATCGCCAATCCAGCCATTATGGGACTCAGCATCATCGACACTTAAAGCAATTGTCTTAACGTTGCGTTTGTCAAATTCTGCTCTCAGTTTTGCCACTTCGCCCAATTCTGTAGTGCAGACAGGGGTATAATCAGCAGGATGAGAAAAGAGTACTACCCAGCTATCGCCAGCCCACTCATAAAAAGAAATTTCGCCCATGCTGGAATCCTGTGTAAAATCAGGAACCGTGTCACCTAATCTAAGTTGAGCCATTATTCAAACCTCGATTTCATTCTAGAAAAGCAGTTTTATATCTTCCCATGAAATGATGACTATGTATCTGACACTTAATTGTTCTTGATATCAGGAATTATGTCTTAACTTTTTGAATTAATCATCGCCATTATGAGTTCTAAGTTAAGTAAATTTCTACTAATTTTTTTAGGAAATGTAAATGCTCCCTTGCCATAAGATAGAATGAACGACCTGAATAATTAAGGACGACTTCATGGAAGATAAACATATATTAATGATTCCTGGGCCCACTCCAGTCCCAGAAAAGGTATTAAATTCTTTAGGCAAACATCCTATTGGACATCGTAGCGGAGATTTTAGCAAAATCATTGCTGAGATTAATCAGAATTTAAAATGGTTACACCAAACTAAAAACGAAGTACTTTCCCTCAACGTATCAGGAACGGGGGCAATGGAAGCGGGAATGATTAATTTCCTTTCTCCAGGCGATCGCGTTTTAGTCGGGGTCAATGGTAAGTTTGGCGATCGCTGGGCGCAGATTTGTGAGGTGTTTGGTCTGCAAACCGAACGCATTACTTCTGACTGGGGTACACCTTTAGATCCCGAGGAGTTTAAAACTAAGCTTGAGGCTGATAGCAACAAAGAAATTAAGGCAGTTGTCATCACTCACTCAGAGACTTCGGCAGGAATACTCAACGATCTTGAGACAATTAATAACTATGTTAAAGCCCACGGTGAAGCGTTAATTATTGTCGATGCAGTGACTAGCTTGGGTGCATATAACGTACCCGTAGATGATTGGGGTTTAGATGTCGTGGCATCTGGTTCCCAAAAAGGCTACATGATTCCCCCAGGAATGGGCTTTATTTCCGTTAGTGATAAAGCGTGGCAAGCTTATGAAACTAGTAAGTTTCCTCGATTCTATATGGACTTGGGCAAATATAAAAAAGCCAACGCCAAAGACAGCACTCCCTTTACACCTCCTGTCAATCTAATGTATGGGCTACAAACTGCCCTGCAAATGATGCAGCGAGAAGGTCTAGAGAACATCTTTGCCCGTCATGCCCGCTTGACCAATGCCACTCGTGCGGCAGTAAAAGCCTTGAACCTAGAATTACTGGCACCTGATAATGCGGCTAGTACTGCGGTGACTGCCATCAAAACTGATGATGCCGAAGCCATCAGAAAGATTATGCGCCAGAAATATGATATTGCCCTAGCAGGAGGACAAGACCACCTTAAAGGTCATGTCTTCCGTATTGGTCATCTTGGCTTTATTAGCGATCGCGATATCATGATGACTATCTCTTGTTTGGAAGCGGCTTTGATCGAAATTGGTCACGATTTTGACTCCAGAGCTGGAGTTAAAGCTGCTGCGGCTGCTTTAGTTTAAATTCATTTAACTGATATTTTAATTTGCGTCTCCTATTTATTAATAGGAGACTTTTTTTGTTTTGATTGTTTTATATAAGAAAAGCGATCGCTACTCAATTACAAGTACTCCAAAGTTATTCGCTTTCAATTTAAACAGTAAAATATAATCGCTTTTTCTAACTACCTTGTTTTGTTGCCGCCTCAGCAATCCCACTAAGTGCGGCTGAAACCTTATCTAAAAATTGATCGCAGCCATTAATATCATGTCTTTGCTGGAGATATTGAGGAGAATTGTAAATAATTTGTGTTTGTTGATTATTATCCTGCACTATCAAAAACTTCTGGGGCAAGTCGATTGCCGTAGTTGCAGCGCAGTTCATTAGCGGAGTTCCCACTTTGGGATTACCAAAAATAATTAGCTGTGTCGGATTTAATTCTTGTCCTACTGTTGCCGCATTTGCTTGATGATCGATACGGGTAAACAAAGTTAAACCTTTATCTTGAATAATCTGTTCTAGGCGATCGCTTGTCTCTAAAACGCTGTAGGGACTTGATACAGTAATTAACCCATTTTGATGATCATCAGCCACATCAGCCACAGTAATCGCCGTTGCCCCATTGTCATCAATTGAAGTCTGCTGACTACAGGCATTGCAGATAATTAGTATTGAGATCGCACCAAGTTTCAACCAGTAATTCATAACAGTTAAAAAATAATTATCAGGGCATCAATTAATTGTACTCACCAAAAATGTGCGACGGGAAGCTCTTCCTTATCCTTACATGCGGCAAACTATGCGCCTTTGTCCCTCATCATTTCGCCCTTCATAGTGTATGCTGCCACCAAGAGTTAATAAAAAAGATTAAAAATAAATGCCAATTAAAACAGATAAAATTCAGGCTGGTAAGTTCCAGTGGTTTTATCGTCAAACTGAAACAGAAAGCGATCGCACCCCTCTACTTCTCCTCCATGGCTTACCCTCTCATAGCCATACCTGGACACAATTGATGTCCTTACTTGCGGATGACAACATCCCTAGTATTGCTCCTGACTGGATTGGCTCAGGGTTTTCGGATAAACCAAATCAGCGAGATTTTGCCTATACTCCCGAAGCATTTACTCAAGAATTAGATGAGCTAATTTCTGCCTTGAAGCTAGAAAAATTCTATTTAGTTGTCCAAGGATTTTTGGGTTCAGTGGGTATTCAGTATGCTCTACAAAACCCCGACCAAATTGCAGGATTAATTATCCTCAACACTCCTATAACTTCGGGTGCTAAACTTCCTTGGTCAATGAAACAGATGACCTTTCCTTTAGTCGGAGACATGATGACTCAAGACCCGCTGCTGGTTGATCGCACGATTGAAAAAGGCAGTGGCTTTGTGGTGAGTGATGAAAACTTGAATATATTGCGTAAACCTTTCCTGCAAAGCTCTAGTGTAGGGCGAGCTTTAATGACAACTTTAAAAAAGTTGCAGCTTGATACCATAACCTCAGAAATTGAAGCTGGCTTGCAAAATAGCTCAATCCCCACTTTAATTATCTGGGGCGCTGCTGATCAATGGCTTGATCTTACTGCTGTACAAAAGCTAAGTGCTGCCAATTCAGAAATTACCCTAGTTGAACTTACTGAAGCCAAACATTATCCTCAAGAACACTGGTCATCAGAGATTGCTCAAGCAATTGTGCAATTTTTTCGCCGTAAAATTTTCTCATGATGCAGGTTTCGGGGGAAAATTAAAATACTGTTATATATAGTTTGAGCAAGATGAAGATTTTTCGACCTATTCTTTCTTTAATATTAGTTTTAGCCACAACCCTGCTTGTAAGCTGCGGGGGACCAAGTGCCTCGGCACCTCCAACCTATACTCCTGAAAAACTACAAAAAATTAGCACTTATCGTATTCCCTTGGACGTTGCCCGTCAAAGACTTCCCGAACTTGGGGAGTATATCAGCCAAGAAGACTGGACTGATGCTGATTCTTTTCTCCATGGACCTCTTGGTTTAATTAGAAGAGACTTGACCTATTTATCCAATGCCTTGCTTCCCGATGAGCAAGAGCCTGCGCTTAATTTAGCAAAAGACATTTTTAAGCACTTTGAAAATATTGATGCTGCGGTAAGTGAAAGGAACTATACCCTGGCTAACAATCAGTATCGAGAAGTGGTAGCTGACTTAGATACTTATGCTAGTTTGATTCCTCAGACTCAAAAACCAAAAGACCCCGCTGAACAAGCTATGCGAGAAGCCAAAAATACTTTTGCAGGGGTTCAAGCCGAAATCGAAGAAACTATTGACCAAATTACTCCTGATTTTGATGACAGTGATGATGCATAGAACAAACCTACTGTTTTCATAAGCTATAAAGGCTTGGCAGTGCCGAGCCTTTTTTTATTTAGCAATTTTGTAAAAAAAATCAAGATGAGCAAAGTCGTTATTATTGGCTGTGGAGTTGTGGGAGCAGCGATCGCTTATGAACTGAGCCTGATTCCAGGATTAAGGATTACTGTCATCGAAAAAAATACTCCTGCTTCTGGTTCTACAGGGGCTGCTTTAGGAGTCTTGATGGGGGCAATTAGCCACAAGAAAAAGGGTCGTGCCTGGCGATTCCGTAGTACTAGTTTGAAGCGCTATCAAACCCTTATTCCTGAACTGTCAGCTAAAACTGGTTTGAAGATTACTGTCAATCATCAGGGCATATTTAAGCTGCTGTTTGCGGGAGATAATCTGGATAAATGGCACCAGCTCAAGAAGTTTCGGGCTGCGGTCGGTTGGGAATTAAATATAGGCGATCGCTCTTTTGTAACTCAACATTGTCCTCATATCAGTAATAAGAATATTATTGGGGCGGTTTATTCTCCCCAAGATCGACAGATCAATCCGATTGAACTCACTCAAGCTTTAGTCGCTGCTGCTACGGCTAACGGAGTTGAGTTTCAGTTTAAGGTCGCGGTACGAGATTTTATCACCCAGACAAAAAACAAATTAACAACCTGTCAATATTTAATAACCAGTAGAGGGAAAATCGAAGTTGAGCAACTAGTTATCTCAGCAGGTTTAGGCTCAACTCCCCTAACTCAATCTCTACAACAGCAGATTCCCATTCGTCCTGTGTTAGGACAGGCAATGAGGTTGAAGTTAAACCAACCTTTAGGTAATCCAGATTTTCAACCCGCAATTACAGGCAACGATATCCATCTTGTCCCCTTAAGTAATAACGAATACTGGCTGGGGGCAACAGTAGAATTTCCTACCGAGACAGGGGAGAGTATTGCAGATGCTGAATTATTAACCGAAATGATGCAGGGCGCGATCGCTTTTTGTCCCCAGCTTGAACAGGCAACCATACTCCAAACTTGGTCGGGTAAACGTCCCCGCCCAGAAGGTATCCCTGCACCAATTATTGAGAGACTGTCAGGCTACAATAACGTCTTGCTGGCTACGGCACATTATCGCAATGGGGTTTTACTAGCTCCTGCAACGGCTTTAGAGGTAGCCAAAATTCTCTTTGAGAATAGTAATTAAGCTTGTTATAGTTTTATATTATTCATGGCTTTTACAGCTTCAGCGATCGTAGCCGAACCACTAATAGTAACTACATTTCTGGTCATGATCTCTTAAGCTTGCATCATAAAGTAAGATTCTCCCTAACTCAATTGATTCTGGAAATCAGCTAGCCTTCTAATCTTCGTAAATTCGACATTCGAGTGCATCAGGATTTTCAGCACAATAGGCTTCTAAGGAATTAGTTGTTTTTTTTTCTTGGCGTTTGTGAGCCGCAGCCGCCTGCAATTCTTCAACTTCATCCCAAGCAGCAGCACATTCAGGAGATGTTGCTCCCTTGCTGGCACATATAGCACGAGCCTCTTCTCTTGCCACATCAATTCTGTCTTCGATGTAGAGCTGTTTGGGTTTTTCGACAAAATCGCTCTTGTTGAGAATGTCACTAATGGAGACAATTCCTAAAAGCTTACCTTCAATTACAGGCGCACGTCGGATACGAGTATTGGCAAATAGCCGAGCTACATACTCCACCCCCAAATCAGGATTTACGACCACGCAGGGCTTAGTCATAATCTCATAAACTCTCATTTGCTTTGGATCATGTCCAAAAGCTGCCACTTTATAAATAATATCGGTTTCGGTAACAATGCCATAAGGATCTGAGTCACTGCGACGATCAACTATTAAAGCCCGTAAACCTTTTTCTTTCATAACCTTTACGGCTTCGGCTACCGTTGCCGAACCACTGATAGTAGCAACGTTAGTAGTCATAATGTCTCTAGCTGAGAGCATAAAATATCTCCTATGAATTAGAATTTAATGAATTACAAAGCTGAGAGCTACACTGATAATTTTGCTGGCAACAGAACTAATATGATTCATAGCTAGATTTATTCTAATGTATAGCGTAGTTGAAACCCTGACTGCCTGACACAAGTACCTTAAACCCTCTCTATCTAAAGGTTTTGTCTTTTTAATTAAAAAGTATTTTGGGCAAAGCGCGATCGCTTGAAAACATTAAGATAGCGTAAAGCGCAAAATCCAATTTCCAGGAAAAATATAGGATTGACATAGATGTGTCGGGCAGCCAGGTTGAAACCTGGCAAAGTACTGTAGAGCAATTAGAGGAAGAGAAAGCCGAGCTGCTTAAGTTGGTCAATTAAATCGGTTAGGTTAATACTTTATTTGAATTAAGATGTGTCATAAATTAGAAAAAGTGGGCTTGCTATCTATTTTATGCATCAGCAAAATTTTAAGCTAATAATAATCATATTTAAGAATTCTATGGCTAGAATGTTCGTTTCAATAGTTTTTCGGGAACTTTAAAATAAGTCAGCTTAAAAACTGTCCCTCTGCTTTTTTAAATTTTCATAAAAGATAATTGATGAAGCTGGAGTAATATTAGCTTATAGATCCTAAACATTTGTTTTTCAGGATAAAACTATCAGCTATGATATATTTTTCCAAATAATTAAAGTTTGAGGCTATGTATACCAGGCAATATGAGCATTTTTAATCACCGACATATTTTACCCAAATTCATACAAACTTAACTCTTGAGAAAGCAAACATTAAAATTAATAGTAAATATTGAGTTTAAACAATTAATATTTATTATTTAGTTTTAGCTCTCTAATTAAATAGGTATAATTTCAATATTTTACTTAGATGAAATCAATACAAGCTTATATTTTAAGCTTTTAGCAATCAAGCATTTCCAAAATTAGAGATTATTTTCTATCTTTCTTTGACCAGATAACATAAAACGACAGAGTTGGCGT
>JBCCDL010000263.1:0-7502 GCA_039030815.1 Cyanobacteria bacterium P01_A01_bin.83
ATAGCGATCGCCGCTTGGTCAGCAACAGCCTCAGCCAACTCAATTTCTGAGGGAGTCCAATTACGAGAAGCATCAGATTGTCTTAAAGTAATGCTGCCGATAATCTCGTCTTCCACCAACAGTGGTACGATCATCAAAGCTCTAGCTCTAGCATGCCAGGGAAGCTCATAACGTGCCAGTTCTCGTTGTTGTTCTAAATCAGATAAATTAATCGTCTTTTTTTTAAACAACAGCGCTTGTAAAATCGGATTTTCTGAGATGGGAACACTAGAAGTAATTGCCTGCTGCGGCGCACTCGAATACTGAATAATCTTTTGAGGTTCGTGGGGATTATATAAACCCACACACTGGACAAAGCGATCGCTTTTGGTCCATAAAGAAAGAGTACAACCATCAACATTTAAAGCTGATCCCAACTCTTTGGCGATCGCTGCAAACATCACAGGTGGTTCTAAACTAGAGCGAATCGTAGTTGTAATGCGATTGATCGTAGTTTCTCGATGTGCTAGCTTGAGTAACTTTTCACGGGCTAACATTTGAGATAACATTAGCTTTGCCTGAGTTGCCATTATCTTGGCAACTGTTGATTCGTGTTGCTGCCAACGGTCGCTTGGTTGAAAACGATGTATGGTCAAATAAGCAGCTAGATTTAGCTGATCAAATAAGGGAAAAGTTACGGTTAAGGCAATATTAGCTGATAAACAGGCTTTGTAGTTCTTAAGCTGTAGCTGAGATTCAGTAGCCTGATGCCAATTAATTGTTAAAGTTTTATTTAAAACAACTTGAGAATAAGGAATAACTGTTAACTTGAGTAAATCGGGATCAATCTGCGAATCTGGACTAGATTTTTGATGAAAGAAGTAATGCTGAGTATCTGATGGCAACTGATTGAGATGTAATATAGCAATATCTACATCAACCAACTGTACTACTGCCTCAACAATAGCTTGCCCGACTTTTGACCACGATAAATTTTGAACGAGAGGGTCGCTTGACCCCCCTCGACAGTCGCGACCTTCGGGAAAATCCCAATCAAGGGCTTGCCCGCATGTGTGCGCTGACATGGAGCTTATGCCTTGGTCGCAATCGAGTTGTTGAATTAATTGGCTATGTTCACCTTCAAGCATTGATTTTAATTTTACTTTGCGTTTTACAACAATTGATCAACGACATTGGTAATAAAGCCATAAACTTAGTCAGAGAAAAAACTAAAGTTTGCCCTGTGACTAACAGTTACAATAACTAAAGCCCTAAAATTATTGTTCCCAAATAAATTTCAAAACAACACTTTTTGACTCAGGCAATTAAAATAATTGAAAAAATCTGCATTTACTTCTCAATTAATGGTTTTGAAATCACTTGATAACAATGCTAATAACAACCAACGATTAATCATCAATTCCGCTACAGCAGAAGACACCAAAGCAATTAGTAGAGTTTTGGTGCAGGGTTTTTACAATTTTCCTAGCTTTGCTAACTGGATTTACCCCATTTTAAAGTTCACGATTAATGAAGATTTGCGTTATCGTATACGTTCCCAGTCACCTCTTTATCGTTGTTTTGTCGCCAAATTAGCTCCCCTCGATACTTCAATCACAACGCAGCAAGATTCCGAACTAATGGTGGTTGGAACTGTAGAGATTGCACTGCGCTCACCTTCAATTTGGTCAACAAATCTTCAGTGTCCTTATATTTCTAATTTAGCAGTAGCTCAGGATTTTCGACGTCTGGGAATTGCTCGTCAACTCCTAGCAAAATGCGAGGAAACTGCTTTAGATTGGGGTTATCCCGAAACTCGACTACATGTATTAGATAGCAATAACGCCGCTAAACAGCTTTACAGTGCTAATGGATATCACATTGCTCAGATTGAGGTTAATTGGGGAAATTTGTGGTTCAACTATTCACCTCGCTTACTATTGAAAAAACATATACAAACAAGCTAAAAAAAAGAGTCTCAACTGATGTTACGCACTAATTGATTGGCAAGGATTGGGTAAAAGGTAAAGGGTAAATTATTATATTTTCATAGCCCATGGAAACTACTAACTTTTCGTATATGCGGGAGTTGCGCGTAGGGAAACAGGGCTTATGCCTAATGCGATGCTACGCATTGCTTCCTTTTGTTTTGCGTAACCTCAGGTCTCAATTTTAAAATTAAGTTACTAAGTTAAACTAATCTACCAGATGACTACCCTCGGATGATGGTATTTGAATGAACCAAAAAGATACTAATAGACAGTTTCAAATCGACTTAACGGGACTATGGGGTTCTAACAGCTCAGAATTAAACAGTATTCAACAACTTCTGGCAAAATTGCAGGCTAAAGAACTATTAATTATTAATCCTCGTCGTAAAAATGGTCTCATTATCTATAAAAAGTATCATGCCGAATTTGCAGGCCCTGGAGCAATTGTTGGCGGACAATTTGATCATGGCGTAACTAGCTTGCAGGCTGTTGGTCATGTTTCTCTGGTTTACCCCCATAATTCCCAAGAAAGAAAACAAGCCTACAAAATGCGCCGCCAATGGGTCAGATTAACCAAACAAATTATTGATAATCCCCAGCCAACAGAAAGAGCCCAGGTGATTCTAAATCAATTTGAACATTGGTTTGATGTGGAAACGGTTGCCGAACTACCCGATGAAGCTTTTGCTTTGCTAGTTGGGGTTTTACCCCAAACAATTCGCAAGGTTAGAAATATTGAGTTGCTCTAAGAGCAGATTTTATGGGGATAATAGATCAAACTTGTTTTAAGTCTAGGAGACAAATTTACCAAATATGTCAGACCCCATTACTCCCAAAATCAGCGATCGCATTTGCCAACATATGAACAAAGATCATGGTGAGGCGATCGCTTTATATGCTAAAGTCTACGGCAAAGTACAAACAGAAAGTGCCACCATGGACTCTATCGATCCTCAAGGGATGAACATTTCGGCTCAAGTTGAGGGGGAAATTGTGCCGATTAGAGTGGAGTTTGACCATACTCTCAAAGATGCTGTAGATGCTCATCATACTCTAGTCGCTATGATCAAACAGGCTCATAACAGTTAACAGTCAACAGTCAACAGTTAACAGTCAACAAATATCTTGGGCAAATTAGATCAAGCATAAATTTTTAAGTATGAATTCTGATTCCATTAGCCAGCAGTCAACACCTCGATTGGATCTGCGCGTGAACCCCGCGCATCCCTCTCGGTCAATTTTAGATGCTTTACAGCGCTTGATTCAGGTAGTCGCTCAACTGAGATCTCCCGATGGCGGTTGTCCTTGGGATTTGGCGCAAACTCAACAAACGTTAATTCCTTATGTAATCGAAGAAGCCTATGAAGTGGTCGATGCACTGCAACAGGGTGAGCAAAATGCGATCGCTGAGGAATTGGGTGATTTACTATTGCAGGTGGTTTTACAAACTCAAATTGCTAGTGAACAGCAAGATTTTACTTTGGCAGATGTCGCGACTGGCATTACAGAAAAGTTAATTCGTCGTCATCCCCACGTCTTTGCAGACGTAAAAGTTGATAGCGCAGCCGAGGTTAATGATAACTGGGAACAAATTAAGGCAGCGGAGAAAGGAGAAACTCCAGAACAAGCTCAGTTACTTAGTCGCAAGTTAAAACGCTATGCTCGTAGTCTTCCTCCCTTGATGGCTGGAATGAAGATTTCGACTAAAGCGGCTGCATCGGGTTTTGAATGGGAAAATATTGAGGGTGTCTGGTCAAAATTTGCCGAAGAATTGGCAGAATTTAAAGAGGCTTTAGGAACGGAGGATAAAGTACATCAGCAAGAGGAATTAGGGGATTTATTATTTACGATCATTAATATCGCTCGCTGGTATGACCTTAATCCGTTTGATGGTTTGCAAGGAACTAATCGTCGTTTTATTCAACGACTGGAAATGATGGAGCAATTCTCTGATCGTCCTTTATCTGACTACGATCTTAATGAACTGGAATCTCTCTGGCAACAAGCCAAAGCTAAAATTAAAGACGAGCAGTAAGTTTACAAGATAATATTTTGAATTAATCAGTAATAATAATTCTCAACAGCAAATGGTAAATAATAATTGAACAATGATAAATGTTGAGACTGTCTATGACTGGATTGTAGTTGGTGCAGGTATTACTGGGGCGAGCCTAGCATACGAATTGAGCAAACAAAATTATCAGGTTCTGTTATTAGAAAAAAATATTAATCCTGATAACGCTACTGTATATAGCTATGGTGGATTAGCTTACTGGTCAGGAACGGATAAATTAACCAGGGCTTTAGGACAAGAAGGTCTTGAACTGCATCGTCATCTCTCAGCCGAATTGGATGCGGATACAGAGTTCAGGGAATTAGACTTAGTACTAACTATTGATCGTCAGGATGATCCCCAAACCATTGCTCGTAATTTTGATCGGTTTGCTACTACTCCAGAGTTATTGAGAGTTCAGGAGGCTTGTATTTTAGAGCCACTATTGAATCCCAATGCTATTTCAGGAGTATTAAAATTACCCCATGGTCATATCGATCCTCAAAAAACAACCGAAGCTTATCTTCAGGCTTTTGAACGTAATGGGGGAGAAATTATCTACGAAGAGGCAACAGTTCTCCTTCGTCAATCAGAAAAAATAATTGGGATTCAAACCCAATCTAGCTCTTATTATGGAGAGCAGACGGTCATTTGTGCTGGGGGATTATCGCGATCGCTCCTGAAGCAGTCGAGTATTGAACTCAATCGAGTTGTTGAAGTGAAAAATTACTTTACTCATGCTCAGTTGATAATGACTCCACCTGTTGAACTGGAACTTAGCACCATAGTTATGCCAGCCGTTCAACGCAGATTTAGTCTTGAGTCGGCAATAGCTGATTCGACAGCGGATTCTTTAAATAACTATGAGCGGTCTATTATCGATCCTGGTGCAGTACAGTTTGTTGACGGCAGGTTATGTCTGGGTCAAATCAGTACGATTTCTCCTGACCTAAATATGAAAATCGATCTAGAAGCTGCCGCAGCGCAAATCCGTCAGGAAGTTGGTAATATCTTACCTTTACTAGAAGATATTCCTGGCAAATGCCATAGTTGCTTAGTAGCATTTAATAATCAAGGAATCGCCCTGGTAGGAAAATTGCCAGCTTCCCAGGGACTTTATTTATTTTCAGGTTTTACAAGCACTTTGGTTTATGCTCCCATATTAGCCAGACGTTTTGCCTCCTGGGCTAAAGGCAATCAAGACCAAGTTATTGAGCAGCTACAGTCAGTTCTAGATAAATCTGTTAACTAGCATTTTGAACATTTTTGTATTTCTAATAAGTAAGGTATGTCGTGAAGATAATTTCGTCACGCCCTCTGCCCCTTGCCCTCTGCACGTCACGCCTTACAAAATCTATGTTTAGCGTTCTTTTTTAAATTTCATATAACTTTAGAGTTCATAACAGAAAATAAAAAGCTATACTACTGAATTGTTGCCTAAAAGCTTTTATGGTCAATTTTTTGCGTTGCTGCGTTGGAATCACCTCCTGGGCATATCTGTTTCAATTATCTGTATTAGCTTTAGAGTCGCCAGACATAAAAAAGAAAGCCCGTTTCTTGCCAAATAACTTGCAGCAGACCCAGCAAAATTTAGTAGTTGAGAGTAATCCATACTATGTAATTACTCAAAACCGTCAGGGAGAAAGTCAGAAGTTTGAGATACCTGTCGAAGGAGATTTTCAACCCTCTATTCCTGTCGGTCAGGCGGAGGTGATTGAGGTGATTGCCGATCGCCAGGAATACGACCAGCAACGCAACATAATTATGGCAGAAGGTAATGTCACTATGCGTTTTGCCCAATCGGTCATGACCAGCGATCGCCTGGAAATCAATCTTAATGATCGTCTAGCAGTAGCCAAGGATAACGTTGTTCTGACCAGAGGTGAACAAATACTGCGAGGAGAAAGGTTTGAATATTATTTAGTAGCAGATCGGGGAACGATTTTTAATGCAGGAGGGGAAGTTTATCAGCCTAGTCTCTCTCAGGATACGGATCTCAATCAAGATCTGGGGGGCGAACAAGTTCTCTTTGATCGTGCTTTAGGCGATCGCTTGAGCGATCAACAGCCTCTAACTGAAGTTACCGCCAACCAGGGTATCGGTGCCACCATTGGTAATCAGGGACTTGATATCCCTGGCGGCAATAATGCTAGTACTGCTGGAGGAACGATTAATCGACTGCGGTTTGAAGCCGAACGAGTTGATTTTGAGACAACTACTTGGACAGCCAAGAATCTGAGCCTAACTAATGACCCCTTCTCTCCTCCTGAATTAGAATTACGTGCGGAAACCGCCACCTTTGAACAGCTAGATTCTCTAACAGGTAAGTTAAGCACCGAAAAATCTCGTTTAGTGCTTGATGATAGCTTCAAGGTTCCTTTGCTAGTCAATTCCTTTGAATTTGATCGTCGCTCTGGTAGCCCAGGTTTATTTACCGTGGCTTTTGATGGTGAAGAACGAGGGGGACTATTTGTAGAACGCACCTGGAACATTCTGGAGCGAGAACAATTGAGCTGGAAAATTACCCCGCAATATTTTTTGCAGCGGGCATTAATTCCCACTACCTTCGACTTTAGTGATTCAGATGAAGGAGGCGTATTTGATCCAGATGTATATGGCATAGACACTAGTTTTTATGCCAATTTTTCGCCGCGCACCAATCTAGATGCGAAGGCTTCCCTTCCTGGAATCGATCCCGATGATATTGAGGATAACCTACGAGTCAACGTGGCTCTTGAGCAAAGGGTAGGCAGCTTAGATAATCCCTATAAATTCGCCTTAGAATATAATTTTCGCGATCGCTTATTTAATGGTTCTCTGGGTTTTCAAACTGTGAGAAACAGCATTGGGGGGGTGGTTACTTCTCCTAATATCGCTGTTGGCAATACAGGAATAAATTTACGCTATCAGGGGTCAGTTCAAAATATCAGTGCCGATAGCGACGTGTCAGAATTATTACCAGCAGATGAAAGCGTTGATATTATCAATCTGAGTCGCTATCAAGCAGCAGCATTTCTCGATAAAAGCTTTGCCATTTGGCAAGGAGATCCTTTACCTAGTACCAAAGAAGAAGGATTACGTTACACTCCTGTCCCCACAGTCCCTTATTTAAACTTATTTACAGGGGTTTCGGGTGTTAGTAGTCTTTATAGTAATGGTGATTCGCAACTTTCCTTAGAGGGGACTATCGGTATTCAGGGGCAACTAGGACACTTTTCCCGTTCTTGGCTGGACTATACAGGATTTTCCCTTAGCTATTCGCAAAATATTCGCGGTGATGAATCCCCCTTTCTTTTTGACCGTTTAGTAGATCGTCAAATTCTCTCCCTAGGGATTACTCAACAAATCTATGGTCCTTTTCGGGCTGGCTATCAAACCTCTTTCGACCTGGAAGACAGTGATACCATCAGCACTGACTTTCTTTTGGAGTATAGCCGTCGCACCCATAATGTAATCTTGCGCTATAACCCAGAACTAGA
>JBCCDL010000264.1:0-7498 GCA_039030815.1 Cyanobacteria bacterium P01_A01_bin.83
AGTCTTCCTTCAAGCCACAGGTCGTCCTGATGGAGAAAACAAGCATGAACTCCATTAGCAACTTTTAGCGCCTGGTTGGTGCTGGCAACCCAGTTACCTTGTCTAGCTTTAGTAATTAGCTTGATCTTGAGCTTTTGCTGATACTGCTCTACAATCTCTAGAGTATTATCTGTGGAGCCATCATCAATCACAACACATTCAAGATCTTGCTCCTGCTGCACCACAATCGAGTTTAAGGCTGCGGCTAAATATTTACTGCCGTTATATGTGGGAATAATAACCGATAACCAAGGCTGTTTACTCATCGTTTTAATCCTAAAATACTTAAGAAGAAGCTGGAGAAGATTGCTTGGATACCCAACGCTAAACAGGTCACGCCAGGTATGACAATAGGCATAGTTTCTGTAGGATTAAGATCCCCAAAATCATGCTGTCCCCAAATGCCAAAAGCATAAACTGAAGCGGCAAAACCCATCACTAACAGCACCGCCCCAGCAATCAAGCCTGTTTCTAAATTGAGATAGTTAAATAATCTGTTTAATCTTCTATCTTCTGGCAACAGCCCTTCACTAATGCCAAACACTTTAGTAAATAGCGCAAACATTACAATCTGAAACCCAATGGTCATTGCTGTAGAAGAATAAAGCAGACTATGAACTTTAGGACTAGGCAACAAGGAGAGAGTACCCAAAAATCCGCTGATTATCAAAAAGATACCTGGATAGAAAAATAACCAGCGAGGACTATACATCAACAAAAAGCGCAAATGTCTCCAACCATCACGCCAGGTATTGAGATGAGGAGGGCGACTACGACCATCAGGAGATAAAGTTGTGGGTACTTCTGTAATTTGCATCTTGTGTAAGGTCGCTTTAACTACCATTTCTGAGGCAAATTCCATCCCTGAAGTCTGCAAATCCAAATTGGAAATTGCATCTTTGCGAAAACCTCTAAGTCCACAGTGAAAATCATTACAGGGACTACCAAACAACAGCTTCCCAATACCTGTTAATACTGGATTCCCTAAATAGCGGTGGAGAAACGGCATTGCACCAGACTCAATACCACCCCGAAAGCGATTCCCCATCACCAAATCGTAACCGTTGCGTAACTTTTTGATAAAAGGGTTGAGATTGCTAAAATCGTAGCTATCATCGGCATCACCCATGATAATGTACTTACCTCTAGCGGCACTAATACCGCCTTTAAGGGCGCTACCATAACCCTTTGTAGGAACATCAACTACGCGAGCATTTAATCTTCTAGCTATTTCTTGTGAACCATCGGTACTACCGTTGTCGGCAATAATCACTTCTCCAGCTAGATCGTTCTCTTTTATATACCATTGAGCCTTTTTAATACAGGTTTCTAAGGTTTCAGCCTCATTCAAACAAGGCATGATAATCGAAACTTCGATCGCATTTTTTTGTTCGACGCGATTAACACGTCTGCTTGCTGGTATTTCTTTAGTGCTTATATTTCCCAACATAATTGATCCTTCTTTGATGATTAGTTAATAGTCTTAGACCTGGTTGCTCGATTGTTCATTTTGATACTTCTCGCTCACGGCGCTTGAATTAATAGCTAAACTAAAAAAAATAAAATATGAGATAACTAGTAACTTTCTCTGATAAATTAAACTAAATATATTCTCGCTTGATTTTTTAGTCAACCAAATTTTTGCCAAGACGACCTCATTTTTTAGTGATGTTACTACTTTTATTGATTGGATAAAAAACAAAGATAATCGATTTTTTTACATTTGATGCAGTTTTATGTCATTAATAAATAGAGTTTGTTGGTGGATTAGAGGTATTTTTCCATAAAAATTAATCAAAAATTAATAATGACAAATGGTTTTAAATCCAGATAATGGTTAAGTATCCATTAAGAAAGTAGCTAATCAGTGTAAAAGTCTGGTGAATAAATGTAGCGATCTGAGAAAAACTATGCCAGAAAGTTAATTCTGAATATATCTACCTGAGGGACTATAGCAATCCTATTTGATTCATGAACATAAGTTATCTCTGAAAGGCACAAAGGCGCAAAGCTTCGCTACATGTGGGCGTGACGTGTAGAGGGCAGACTCAAAGGGAATCTTTTAATTATGCAAAGCAATATTTAATTCTTCAACTTGCTTTGCGATCGCTAATTAATTTAAAGCATGGATAAAACATTAAAGTAGTATAATAGGCGATCAATTATAAATCAGCTTTTCTGTTCTGCTTACTGATACAAAATCAAGATGGGGATTAATATTCGTTAACAAGTTGCCATAATGACTCGCAATTGTTAGAGAATATTAATCTAGTAACTGCTGATGATGGCAATTGAAGTCGGTTTGTTCAATAGAAAAGTTAAATATTAGAAATAATGGTAGATAGCCTTAAAAAACCACAGTTTGAAGAAGTTCGCCCAGGAGTTAAGTCTCCTGCTCAAGAGACTATCCTCACTCCTCGCTTTTATACAACTGATTTTGAAGAGATGGCTAATATGGACATCTCTCTCAATGAAGAAGAATTGCAGGCAATTTTAGAAGAGTTCCGTGTTGACTATAATCGCCATCATTTTGTCCGAGATGAGCAGTTTCAAAAGTCTTGGGATAACATTAGTGGCGAAACTCGCAAGTTATTTATAGAATTTTTAGAACGTTCCTGTACCGCCGAGTTTTCTGGTTTTCTGCTTTACAAGGAATTGGGCAGACGTTTAAAAGATCGCAGCCCTGTGTTGGCGGAAATCTTTACGCTTATGTCTAGAGATGAAGCCCGTCATGCAGGTTTTCTCAATAAGGCTTTGTCTGATTTCAATTTATCTTTAGATCTGGGATTTCTAACTAAAAGTCGCAAATATACTTTCTTTAAGCCCAAATTTATTTTCTATGCGACTTACCTTTCTGAGAAGATTGGTTACTGGCGTTATATTACAATTTTCCGCCACTTACAACAGCATCCTGAGAACGAAATTTATCCTATCTTCAATTTCTTTGAAAACTGGTGTCAGGATGAAAATCGCCACGGTGACTTTTTTGATGCAATTATGAAGTCGCAGCCTCAGTTTTTGAATGACTGGAAAGCAAGACTTTGGAGTCGCTTCTTTTTGCTATCTGTGTTTGCAACGATGTATCTCAATGATGTACAGCGTTCAGGTTTCTATGAGTCTCTTGGTTTAGACGCCCGTGAATACGACAAGTACGTCATCAAGGAAACTAATGCCACCGCAGGTAGAGTATTCCCTGTAGTATTAGACGTAGAACACCCTGATTTTTATCAGCGTTTAGAAAAGTGCGTAGTTAACAACGAAAAACTAACGGCGATCGCTAATTCTAATGCTCCTGCACCAGTTAAGCTACTACAAAAACTACCTCACTATGTTTCTAATGGTGTGGAATTAATCAAAATGTACTTCATTAAACCAATTCGTGTTGATAATTTAGCTAACACTGTACGTTAAGATTAATTTATCAACTTATAATTTGATTTTTTAAGCTCTCAACACGAGGGCTTTTTTTATTTAGATAGTTTATTTCTAGCCACTTATAGCCGCACAAAGTTATATTACATTTACGCCCTTACAAGTAGCAACTATCCTAATCTAAATACGTATTGCGATCTAGTCATTCCTAATAAGAACCATACGAAAGTATGTCTGATGTCCTTGATCTTGAAGTAATTGCTTAATAAGTTGACCACTTTTGTTAGTATCTAGGGTAAGAGTATCACTGACGGTAATGATGGCGCATTTAATCGTAGTAATTGAGGAATCTGGATCACGAATCATTAAGCTAATTGTACGATCGGGAAATTTCATTAACGGGTAACGAAATTTCCTCAACTTGGTAGTATATCCTGAATTTCTTATCTATATATATTGAGGCATTAAAATTAATTAGGATTTGCCTAGACCATGCTGTTCGGCATATTTATTCATAAAGCGAACAAAACGTTCAAACTCATCACTTGACTTCATAATTAGTACAGCTTCAATAGCTCTCGCCTCACCATTGATAAATTTACCCTTAACTTCCCGACTAACGATTTCTCCTTCATCGTCAATCAGATACATCCCAGTTATTTCATCACTACTTTCTTTGCTGAGAATTTTAGGGTCTTCAAAATAAAAAGTAGCAGTACCGCTGTTCCCTGTTTTTGATTGGGTAACCTTGACATCAGGAACTACTTCTTCCGTTACACCTCTAGAAAATTGAATTTCCGCCACGCTTCCACTCCCATAATTTATACAATCTATTAATAACTCTTAATCATCTCATAAATTTAAGAACGTGGGACAGAATTTACGGCTAGAAGGCTCAATATTTTTGACCCCTCAGCACTTCAATCTAAATGCTCAAACTATGTAACTTCTAATTGAAATGCGCTTGTGAGGCTAGGCAATTATTAACCTATCAGATTAGAATCTTAGATTGAGTAGAATCAAGGCTACTTAAGTTTGTCAAAAAATTGATGAGCGACTACGTGTATCTTTGATGCCAAGAGCGAACACGGGAGTATTACTCAGATCTGGCACCTACCCCATAACTAAACGGACACCCTCTCGCACCTGGGGTTCCCCCAGGTGTCTTGTCCTCCTTGTGTTATTAGGGAAAAGGCTAAAGGTTAAGGGGAACAGGGAAATAAATTGATTCTTAGCCCCAGCTTATTAAGTATATTTATACTGGTGCAAGATGTGGGGATTAATATCGCTTTTGACATACTCCTGTGCCACAAAGCCGTAGGCTTAGGCGCGTCTAGCGACGCTTGGCTGCGCGCAATGCAAAGCATTGCCAGTCGTCTTGCGACGATCTGCGCTACGCGCTGCCAGCCTGTGGCGACAGGATTCTAGGATACTGGCGCAGCTTGCGAGTCGAAACCCGTCTTACGGCTGCTCTCCTACTGGAAAATGCCCTCACCAGTTGGAAGAATCCAAACAACCAGGATTGGTTTTCTTTCTTGAGGTCTGACAGAAGCTCGAAACCTGGATTTTACCCCTAGCGAATCAATTTACCCAATCTAACTGAACAGACGCAGGGGCTAACGCCCCAAGTCGCGTCTAGCGACGCTTTGCGCGTACGCGCTGCCTTCCAAGTGTTGCTTGAAGTTTTACCCCAAAGACTCGCTTTTAGAACCCCATACTTCAACTTTATGTTTGTTGCTTATGAGTATTATACAACGCCCAAATCCATTGATATATAAAGATTCTGTATCGAAAATGTATCTAAAAAGTATCCCTGAAGGGGCCGGCTTTAAACCCAATTCCGAGAGGTAACCAGTATCAAATTTTTGCTTGCCTTTTAAGCGTGAACTATGTTGAATCCCAGTAGAGGTTATTAATGGTTGCTAGCGATCAACATCGAAATGTCTCAAAGTCAGCTTTTGATAAGCTAAATAACCTTTCAAGACCGATCGCTGTTGATCTATTTGCTGGTGCTGGGGGAATGACTCTCGGTTTTGAACAAGCAGGTTTTGATGTATTGGCAGCCGTGGAGTTAGACCCCATTCACGCTAGTGTTCATGAGTATAATTTTCCTTTCTGGACAACTATTTGTAAAAGTGTAGCCGATACTAGCGCTCAAGAAATTAGAGCTAGATCAGCGATTGGCGATCGCGATATTGACGTTGTTTTTGGCGGACCTCCCTGTCAGGGTTTTTCTCTGATGGGCAAACGAGACCTCAAAGATGATCGCAACTCTTTAGTATTCAATTTTTTACGCTTGGTCTTAGATTTACGTCCCAAATATTTTGTGATGGAAAATGTACGAGGCATTACCATCGGTAAGCAAAAGCAAATTTTAAATCGGATTATCAAACAGTTTCGCGCTTCGGGTTATCAGGTAGTCCAGAATCCTCAAATTCTCAATGCGGCTCATTATGGGGTTCCGCAAAATCGCCAGCGGCTTTTCTTGCTAGGCTGTCGTCACGGCTTGAAGTTGCCTAATTATCCCCGACCACAGACTGCTCCTATAGTTAAACAGCCCCTAAGCAAAGATTTACCCACCACTCCTACAGTAGCCGAAGCCATTGGCGATATTCCCGAAGTTAATCATTATCCTGAGTTGGAAATAAGAGACTGGGTAGTCGCCAACCATGGTCAACCGAGTGAGTATGCCAGCAAACTACGTCATCCTGCCCAGGTTAAAGATAATTATGCCTATGGTAGAGTCTACAATCGGCAATTGTTGACCTGTAGTCGCCGCACTAAACATACTGAACAAACGATCGCGAGATTTGCCACGACACTTCCTGGTAAGAGCGATCGCATTTCGCATTTTCATCGGTTAGATCTTAACGGTTTATGTATTACCCTGAGGGCGGGTACCGCTAGTAATCGTGGGGCATTCACCTCTCCTCGTCCCATTCACCCCATAACCCCCCGCTGTATTACCGTCAGAGAAGCAGCTCGTCTCCATTCTTATCCCGACTGGTTTCGATTTCATGCTACTAAATGGCATGGTTTTCGTCAGATTGGTAATTCTGTTCCTCCTCTTCTGGCACAGGCGATCGCTACTGAAATCTTGCAGGCTTTGGAAATAGTGCCAATTAAACCTCAACAGCAGTTTGATTTACTACAGACTGAGTTATTGCAGTTCAAAATGACCGAAGCAGAAAAGTATCATCAGCTAGAAACTAGAGCGATCGCCCGTAGAAGGGGAAATATAAGGAATAATGAATAGTGATTTGAATCGCATTCAATTTATTTAGGCAATACTTCTATGTATTTGAGAATTTTATTCTTTTGTAGATAACGACTTACTTAGAATTAATCAGAAATAAAAAAGTCTAACTATCGAGGATTATTCAGTAGCTTAAGATCGCTTCTGATTATTATAGAAGTAGCGCAATTTACTTATGTATAGCATTACGGTAGAGGTGGATTGATCGCGCTCTTGAAATTATCTTTTTTACTTTAAAATCTGAGTAAACTAGTTATTTGCTTTCAATAGCATCTAAATAATATGTCAGCCAAAATTGCAGTCGCAATTGTTCACGGAATCTGTGTAGGAAATGAGTTTGATGAGCTGGAAAGTTCTAAGTATGCTGGTGGAATGGCGCAAGCGTTGAAGTTAAAACTAGCAGATATAGCGGGGCAGTCGGGTGATAAAGAGGAAAAAATTGCCTGGGCTGATTCAAAGTTAGCTATCTCGGCTATCAACTGGACTCCCGTACTGCGAGACGAACGCAAGAATTTATATAAAAAATTAGGAGCAGATCGCTTAGATAGTTTTTTTGGTTTGCGAGAATTTGTCTTTCAAGCGATCGCCGACAGTCTAACTTATCAAATTACTCAATCTAAGATAGAAGATCTTTGGAGTTATGCTGGCATTCATACCTGTTTTGCTAATAGTTTGAAAAAACTGGCACGAGAAGAAGAGGCAGGAAACGATGCCCCACTATGTATTGTCGCTCATAGTTTGGGGACTATAATCGCCAGTAACTATATTTACGATTTGCAAGCAAAAAAAGCTCAGATTGAGGTCGGGAACACGCCATTAGAAAAGGGGGAA
>JBCCDL010000265.1:0-7491 GCA_039030815.1 Cyanobacteria bacterium P01_A01_bin.83
CTATTTTTGCCCACACAGGTTTGCTCGATGAAGGAATGTTGGCAACGCGGGAACACATTGACTTTTGCTTTATGGTGACAGCAGCAGGAGGCAAAATTTATAGCGATCGCCTGTCCGTAATCACCACCGATACTCTAGGCATTGCCAGCAACAAAACTGGTCTAGAGGTATGGTTTGGTAAGGTGCAACTGCCCGAATTCAAGTGGTCGGATCTGCCCTACTTTATGCTGCGCTGGAATCACGAATGGGACAAAGGTAGCTTAGACCATCTCAGACAAAAATGGAATTTAGCCGAAGACAAATACTTCAAAAAACGCTATAAGGCTTTAGGCAGTCGTCGCAGAGAATTATTAATCGAACCACTGGTGCAGCGTCTGACTTTTGGTCAGAGAAATGACAGGCTAGAGTCGATCTTAATTGCGGTCGAACAGCGCATCAACCGCTATATGTACCAGCGTTATCTAAAGCAAAGAAATCGCATTCTCCAGCAAAAAGGAGTAGAACTAGCATCCCAAGAAGAAAGCGTGCGATCGCTTTCTAACAAGTCTGTATTAATTAGCTAAAGCTAAAACAATTAGAATTTTCTCATCAATAGTTAACAATGGCTTCACGATTGAATGACAAATTAATAGTAAATATCGGGAATTTTTAAACCTTTCAAGCCATGCCTAAAATTTGTATTACAACTTTAGAATATCCTCCCGACGTTGGTGGTGTTGGTGGGTCTGCTAGTCGAATTGCTAAGATGCTGCTGAGTTTAGGTTACGAGGTTCACGTAGCGGTATTTAGAGCGATTTTTCGCCGAGAAAAACAAGAAGCACGAGAAGGTAATTTTCACCGTAGCTATCGAGAAACCGATCAACAAGAGGGAATTACGGTACACAGACTGCATCCAGCAGTGCGTTCCTTAAGGGGAAAGGAACAGGACTATCTTTGGGATATTTATAATCAGCTCAAAAGCCTGCATCAAGAGCATCAATTCGATCTATTCCACGCTTTTTTTATCAACGAGATGGGTTTTATTACTACCATGTTAGCCAAAGAAAGCGATCGCCCTGTTATTAATAGTATCCGAGGTGCAGATCTACACAAGCATATTTTTGATGCCAAACAGCAAGGACATATCTGCTGGACTTTGCAAAACTCTGACTGGACTACTTTTGTCAGCCGAGATCTTATGAAACGGGCGCGGGTACTAGTTCCCGAAATTAAGACTAGATCTACGGCATTTTGGAATTCAATCGTACTAATTGATTTTGATCGCTTGCCAACACCACCTCTAGCCGATCGTCTTAAAGGTACTGTAATTAGTTCGGTAGGCAACTTCCGAGATAAAAAGGGTTTGGAATATTTGCTCGATGCTTGCCAAGAGTTAGCCCATAAAACAGATATTACTCTGTTGTTAGTCGGTAACTTTGTGGAGAAAGAAAAAACTTACTGGGAACAAGAGCTAGCTAATAGTGCGATCGCCGATTCGATAGTCATTACAGGTAAAATCAGTCGTCAAGAAGCACTAGCATATTTACCCTATACCGATATTTTTGCCATTCCTTCTCTCAATGATGGTTGTCCCAATGCTTTACTCGAAGCAATGCTAGCAGGTAAAGCAATTGTCGGTACTAACGTCGATGCCATCGGTGAAATTATTGAAGATGAAGTAGATGGCTTATTGGTAAATCCTGCTTCTAGCAAAGAACTAAACTTGGCATTAAGAAGATTGATTCAGCAGCCCGAACTACAGCAACAGTTTGGTTTAGCAGCCCAAGCAAAAGTGCGATCGCATCTTACTCCAGTAGTAGAAAGTCGAAACTGGCAGGGTATTTATCAGCAGTTACTGGGTTCAAATATTTTAGTAGAAATGGCTAGATAAACTACTTTTGCAGTTGGTTCTTGCGTACCGTTTAGTAGTCTCAAGGAACTTTATTTCTATGAACAAACCACAGGTTACAGTTGTTGTTGTCCCGCGAGAACGTTTTAGCTATACTCGCGAATCACTAGAAAGTATTTATCAGTGTACGAAATATCCTTTCGATTTGGTTTATGTTGACGGAAATTCTCCAGAACATATAAAAAACTATTTGGTACGCCAAGCAAAAGAAAAGCAATTTAAATTAATCAGAATCAACAATTATCTTGCTCCCAACCAGGCGAGAAATATTGGTTTGCACTCGGTTAAGACAAAATATGTCGTTTTTGTCGATAATGATGTTCGCGTTACACTGGGTTGGCTGGAAAAACTAGTGAACTGTGCCGAATTAGAGTCAGCGTCGGTAGTTTGCCCTCTCGTGTGTATCGGCGACGATATCCTCCAGGCAAAAATTCTTTTGGCAGGGGGAGAAGCCAGTATTTTTCTCGAACTAAAAAACGGTCAAGCCAAACGCAAAGTTCGTCAACAACATTACTTCGCCAATCATTCCGTTGTAGAAGTGAAAAACCAGCTATACCGTCAAGAATGTGAATTTGCTAAGTTTCACTGTCTGCTAGTGCGCCGAGAAGTATTTGACGCGATCGGTTTATTAGATGAGAAATTACTTAGTAGTAGGGAACATATCGACTTTTCTTTGAGCGTAACCAATGTAGGAAAAAAAATTTTCTGCGAACCAGCATCCGTAGCAACCTACGTACCTGACTCCGAGTTTGAATGGTCGGATCTAACTTACTTTATGCTGCGCTGGAGTGATGCTTGGGAAACAGCTAGTTTAGAACACTTCATCCGTAAGTGGAACTTAACTAGGGAAGATAAATACTTTGAAAAACGCTACCGTCGTTTGGGAAAACACCGACATCAGCCTTTTTTACGTCCTTTGGTGCGTCAACTTTCCTTTGGCGGTTATGCTAACTGGTTAGAAAAAATCTTGATAGCAGGAGAGAGAAAGATAAATCGGGCAATTAGCGATCGCTTTTGGGGTAGAGAAGTGTTGGAGTAGTTTTCTAAAGAAGAGGTATAAGCTGTCAGGTTTAAAAGTTTGTTTATTAGGGTTGAAGCTTTGATCGCCTACAATCTTAAAACTGTTTAAAATAGCGATCGTATTTATTACCTTTAAGATAGAAAAATTCTCGAATCTGACACTCTTTAACAGTTGATTCGGCGAGGCAAACACTACGCTATTCTCTGTCGTTTAAAGCAAACTCTTCTCGTTATCCAACGTTAAAACCATCGCAGCAATTTTATCAAAAATACTTACTATCAGAAATTAACTCGATGAAACTCTTATATGACTCTGTTCCTTCCACTTCCTCTACTTCCCCAACTCCCTCCACCAAAATAATCCTCGTCCGTCACGCTCGCACCACCTACAACGAACAGGGGCGATATCAGGGTAGTAGCGATGAATCGGTATTAACTCCCAAAGGACATCAAGATGCTTACACTACAGGATTAGCGCTTAAAGAATATAATTTTGATGCTATCTACACCAGTCCTTTAAAAAGAGTACGGCAAACTACTCAAGAGATCTTGACTGCTTTAAAAGACAGAAATAATGTCCCATCCGTATATAGCGATCGCCTGTTAACGGAAATTTTTATGTCCCATTGGCAGGGACTCTATTATCAAGAGGTTAAAGAAAAGTTCGCCGAAGCTTATCATTGTTGGCAAAATACACCCCATCTTTTTAGTATTAATAATACTTATCCTGTTTTGGAACTGTTTGAGAAAGCAAAATTATTCTGGCAGCAAGTTTTAACCAAACATCAGGGACAAACTATTTTAATTGTGGCTCATGGTGGTACAAATCGCGCTTTAATTAGTACGGCAGTTGGTTTAAAGCCAGAAAGCTATCACAATTTACAGCAATCTAATTGTGGTATTAGCCGTTTGGAATTTACTTCTATTAATAACGGGGAACTAAAATATTTAAACGCTACTCACCATTTAGGCGAAACTTTACCAAAGCTCAAAGCAGGGAAAACTGGTTGGCGATGGTTATTATTACCTGAAACTAATGCTAAAAGCGATCTCTCGCTGTTTGACATATTAGGCAGTGGCAATATCAATTTACTACTAACCGAGCATTCGATTCCAGAATCATTCGCTCAGAAAATAGCCACAAAATATAGGATTCCTCATTTGCCTTTGGCAGAAAATCATTTCTTCAACTGGCAGCAAATAATTATTAACAGACAAAAATCTCCAATTTTTGTAGAGCAATCTCATTTATCTACTGGTTTAATTATTGCTTCAGATAAACTAATTACTCGAATTTTAAAGAATACTTTTCAAGTAAATACTTTCCATGCCCAAGATAGTTTAGCTGTCATTCACTATCCTCAAAGCGCGAATCATCCAATTATTCAGGGTATCTTACCTCTCATTAGCCAAGCGATCTTATTAAGCAAATAAAACCATTAAAAATTTAGCTAGAGCTTTATCAATCATTCATTATTAATAGCAACATAAGAATCACTTTCTCTTGTTATCTTTTACTTGCTATCCACAACCTTCCCCACACCTCTAGAACGAATGTCAATCAATAGATTACGGAGGTCGTCACCCCGTCAGACCAAATATACTCAGCAGCCAATCTACCCGCAGCAGAGCGACCGACATCTTTACTTTGAGCATCGACTAAGGGAATAAAATCCCACAACGAAAATTTGGTTCTACCTCTACCTTGATAATAATAGTCCGCACCGCTAAAGTTCATAGACCCCTTACCAACATCTGCTTGCCAAATAAAACCAGGGGCAGTAGAAATAATTTGTGATGCTCTCATCGGCAGCCACTCTGCATCGGGTTTAAGCTGAAATTGCCCTTTCATGGTTAGCTCTACATAGCTAGCCAAAAGTGTTCCAGTTGCGATCGCGTGTAAGAAATAGCGCTGTACTAGTTCGTCTAAATCTGCCACCATATCTTTGGTAAAATTCAGTTCTGTAGATGGAATTTTAAGCGATCGCCAAATTTCTTTAACCAAGCGATCGTATCTCAGATGCATTAATAATAGAATTGAGAAAAATGCGATCCGAAGGCTAGGCGCAGCCTAATCGCTATTGCAACTATAAAAAATAATATTTTCACTACCATCACCTATCAACCTCGATCCTAAAGATGGGCAAAATACAACGTAAATTTAGTTTGAAGATTTTAATCTATGCATTTGCTCACCCTACCCACTACCCGCCATCCACTAACGACTAACAACTAACCAACCAAAGCCATATCTTTTGATAATCTGCCATCTTCCATGTGAATGATGCGATCGGCAATATCTAGAATGCGGTTGTCATGAGTTACTAATAAAATCGTGCATCCTTTGTCAGACAAGACAAGAGATTATGAGATTGAAAGATAAAACCAATTTGACTACGAACCTTGACTAATTCTGGTTTGCTCGCCCCATAAAGTTCTTGTCCTAATATATTAACGCTACCCAACTGCACAGATCGCAATCCCCCAATCAGAGTTAATAGGGTAGTTTTACCGCTACCTGAAGGACCAGTCATGATTACAACTATGCTTTTTCTTAATTGTCTCAAAATTCCAACGATTACTTACCATACTTGGTCTGATAATCAGCTATGGCAGATTCTAATTTTCCTTTTAACTTAGGAGGATTTTCTAACGCCGTCAAAAATAAATCGCGATCGCGATTGGATAAAGTCAATGTTTCTCTTTCTTCAATATCCTTTTGCGCCAAGGGTAATAAATGCAGCAAAGTATAGGCACTTAAAGAAACTCCCTTAATCGAAGCTGCCTTTTCGAGCAAAGCTTTTTGTTCTTTGGTAACTCGCAAATCAATGCGACTATCTCTAGGTATCTGTGTCTCACTCATAACTGCTTTACTTGAAGTACGTTATTTTTCTATTTTAGCTTTCAGGCAGAGAATATACGTACATTAATGCCTATAGGATTGGAGCGGATATTTAGCGATAAGCCTAACGGCATGACTTCCCAATGCGCGAGAGTATTAGGTGATTCATTTAACTAAGATTACAGCTTGTTTACTATTGCGATGAGAATCGCTATTTCAGAGTAAATCAAAACTCATTCCCCAAAATGATTCAACCTCTTTTTTGAAACCGTTCACAAATTCAGAAAAACCACAGCTAAAAATTTTTGTCGGAATATGCACCTCAACTTCCTCTTTTTTATCTTCTGCATCATCAAAACTAATCTTGAAAAGCGTTTTGGTTGACTGAGGTTGAATAGTAATACTTCCTAAGCAACCATCAAATCTTTTCTCGTTCCAAATGAATGGGCAATTAGGAAACAATTCATTGAACCAAAATGAAGCGTCTTTAACGAATTTGTATATACAAAAGCTATCGTCAGAGAAAAACTTTTTTTCATCATAATAAAAGTCAATTTCTGCATCAACGAAGTATTCTGGTGGCATTCCCAAATGATAATCTGATAGGACATCTTGACCATATGTTTCTTGAAGACTTAAGAGTCTATATTCTATTTTAAATCTATCTTTCAAACTCACTGGGTCGACTTATCTAAATTAATTAATAAATCATAGATGCTGATTTACTTTAAAATTTTATACTTCTTGCCCTAATATATGGCAACTGCACTGTACGAATAAAGGTAGACAACTAATAACAATAACTGAATAAACTAAAATACTTCCGTAGGATCAGCAGATTGCAGTTTTCGTATGGCGATCGCTTTTCAAAACTATAAAGTTTTTAATCTCTCCAGTTAACTATTACTAAATCTCGAACTCTTTGAAAGTGTTTGAGGTTACTTGTCACGACAATAGCTTTGTTCTGCAAACCTATAGCAGCAATCATCGCAGAAATCCTGGCATATCGTAGCCGTGTTCTTTAAGCTGCAAATCTTGAGAATGGCACTTACCGTTTTCCAGTCTTAAAAAACCTTCAGTACCATAGGGAATGACGTATACTTCCCAGCCTTTTTGACTGGCACATTTAACTACAGCACGAATAATCGCGTTCAAGCCAGGGCAATCCCCCCCACTAGTTAAAATTCCAATTCTTTTCATTAGGTTTTAAGTAATAACTAACGACTAACAACTAGCCCTGTTAAGGTGAACAAGAGTACTATCTAGAATTTACAAGGGTTTCAAGACGCGATTGCTTTTTAATCAACTCGTTAGTAATTAGTTATTAGTGCAGGGCGTACGCCCAATGCGCGCTTCGCGCTTTCGCAAGCAAAGCTTGCGTGCAGTTATTAGTCGTTCAGATATAGTCTTAAACACGTGAAGCGATCAATTGATCGCTTCACCGCGCGATGGCGCCGTCCTGAACGGGGACACAGTCTTACTGTGGGGCGGGGCATATAAACACTTGAGGAAACCTCAAGTGACAGCCCCTCGTCTTTACCCAATTGTTTTTAGTCCTGAACTTAAACTAAAAACTAAAAACTAAAAACTAAAAACTTTAGATAAATAGAGACAGTGGTGGTAGGGTGGGCAATGCCCACTCTACGAATCAAAAAAATTTTTGATAACCCTTTTATTTCGTTGAATATTACTAAATTGTCTTAGTACAAACGCTCACCTTAACAGGGGTACGACTAACAAC
>JBCCDL010000266.1:0-7490 GCA_039030815.1 Cyanobacteria bacterium P01_A01_bin.83
GAGCAGCTAATTATTGACTTTGTTAAGAAAAATCAGCCTGATAAACCTTTTTATATCCGCCCGTTTGTCTATACCTCCGATTTAGGTATTGCCCCTCGATTACACAAGATTGAAAAAGACTTTTTTATCTATGGATTAGAGTTGGGTGATTATCTCCCACCTGATGGAATTAGCTGTCGAATCAGTTCTTGGTATCGTCAGGAAGATCGTAGTTTGCCTTTGCGCGGTAAGATTAGCGGAGCTTATATTACCTCTTCTTTAGCTAAAACTGAAGCTGTTGAATCGGGTTTTGATGAGGCAATTTTAATGAATTCTCAGGGCAAAATTTGCGAAGCCTCGGGAATGAACATCTTTATCGTGAGAAATCAGAAGTTGATTACCCCTGGTTTTAACCAAGATATCTTAGAAGGTATTACTAGAGATAGCGTCCTGACTATTGCCAGAGATCTGGGAATCGAAGTTGAATCAAGAGCAATTGATAAAACTGAATTACTAATTGCCGACGAGGTCTTCTTAAGTGGGACAGCAGCCAAAGTAACTCCCGTAAAACAGATTGAAAGTTATCATTTACCCCAGAAACGACCAATTACCGATCAGATTAAACACAAATTAACTTCAATTACCAAAAATGAAGAGCCAGAATACAGTCACTGGATTTATAAAATAGACTGTTAAATGTTCTGGTCAGTATCCAGGTTAATAGACAGAAATGGATTGAACGTCGAAGTGTGCTGACAAGCCAGTGCTAAAGCATAATTTCACATCTGCATACTGATCATCAATCCAGTATCTACTCCGCCCTCGGCAGTTTTTTTAATTAGCATTATTCCCATAACAGTGATAGATAATAATAAATAAAGTATCTTAATGAGTAAACAAAATGACTGATATTATACAATCAGCCTATAGCGATCGCCAAATAGAAGCTTGGCTTAGAGGTTTATATACTGTTGCCCTGGCTGATGGAAACTATGATCCTCAAGAACAAGAATTAATTGCTCAGTTAACTCAAGATCTATCTGATCTTGAAGCTAAAGATCGTCTCGACACTATTACCCCTGAACAACTAGCAGAAGATCTAGGAAAAGAGCCTGATACAGCAGAAAACTTTCTCCGCACTGCGGTACTGGTGGCAGTGGCAGATGGAGTTTATTCTGAGCCTGAATACAATCTTTTAACGCAATTTAGTAAAGCTTTAGAGATTGAAGTTGATGCCCTCAAATCCCTAGAAAACACCCTTTATAAACCAGAAGTAGTTGAATCAAATACTGGTGCGGCTTCTCCTCTAACTCCACCATCAAAAAAATCGAAACCTGGAATAGACGTACTGCATCCCGTCAAAGATTGGCTTGAGGAGATGGATGTCAAAGATCCTCGTTTAGCCAAGTTTGTGTGCAAAGTAATCCCTCCACAATGTCCATTTGAGCGAGATATCAATTTATTTGGGCGTACAATTGCTCATATTCCTCCTCTTTGTAAGTTAAATCCTTTGTATGAGCAGTTTACAATGTTGCGTTTTCGCTCACTTTCTTACTTGGCTGATGAATGCGGCGAAGATGTTACAAAATATGTAAAGTGAGGAACAAGAAATAAGTTATTACTTTAGATATTTAAAATTTATTAATGCAATTTATTGACTTAGCCGAAATAGAAGTAGTAGCGGGAAAAGGCGGCGATGGTATAGTGGCATTCCGACGAGAAAAATATGTTCCTGCCGGAGGTCCAGCCGGAGGCAACGGTGGTTGGGGTGGTTCTGTAATTTTAGTGGCATCTAATCGCTTACAAACCCTGCTCGATTTTCGCTATGGGCGGATTTTTAAAGCAGAAGATGGCAAAAAAGGTGGACCAAATAACTGTACAGGAGGTAAAGGAAGCGATCGCCTGATTGAAGTTCCTTGTGGTACCTTAATTGTTGATGCTGACACAGGGGAGTTAATTGGGGATTTAACTACTGATGGCGAAACTCTTTGTGTTGCCGCAGGTGGCAAAGGAGGTTTAGGAAATAAACATTTTCTCAGTAATCGCAATCGTGCGCCAGAACATGCTCTTCCAGGTTTAGAGGGAGAAACCAAGCGCTTACGTTTAGAATTAAAGTTAATTGCTGAAGTGGGTATTATTGGCTTACCTAATGCAGGAAAATCTACTTTAATTTCTTCCTTGTCTTCGGCAAAACCAAAGGTTGCTAACTATCCTTTTACCACTCTAGTGCCAAATTTAGGAGTGGTGCGTAAGCCAACTGGAGATGGAACTGTCTTTGCTGACATCCCTGGCTTGATTGCGGGTGCATCTGAAGGTATTGGTTTGGGTCATGATTTTTTACGCCACATTGAACGGACTCGTGTCTTACTCCACTTAATTGACGCTACGGTAGAAGATCCCCTGGGTGACTACCAAACTATTCAGCAAGAATTGGTGGCATATGGTCATGGCTTACCTGAACGTCCTCAAATTATTGCTTTGAATAAAGTTGATGCAGTAGATGCTGAACTTTTAGAGTTAATCACGACTGAATTAGGGCAATTAACCTCTACTCCAATTTTTCAGGTTTCGGCAGTTACTCGTCAAGGATTAGAAGAATTGATGCAAAAAATCTGGTCAACTTTAGATGCTGAAGAACTTTCAAATATAATTTGATTTAAAAAGCTAAAACTATTAATCAAGCTTCACAACTTTGAGATTGCTCGATATTTTCCTCTATAAAGGTTAAAACCTTTATAGGTTATAGGTTAGTAGTAACAGGATGTTGACCATAGTAAGGAACAATTTCTGACCAATGAGGATGTTTGCCCTCTTGCCAAGCAGAATAAGCTAGATCCAGAACATTACCTACTGTTTTGGCTATATGGTCGTCAGTAGTAATCAACTCATAAGCAAACGGCAACTGGTTTAAGGTTTGCTGCCACGTTTCTATAGTCATTAAAGTGTCTGCTAAATAAGTTTGTAGTCCTCGACTACTTATCTGATAAATAGCCACAAACATTTGTTCTCGTCTGGCATCCATCTCCACAGCCACATAGCGAGGCTGATCTCCTAGCTTATAATGAGCGATCGCTACGGCAGCTAGGTTAGAAATGCCAAACAAAGGAAT
Organism: Cyanobacteria bacterium P01_A01_bin.83; assembly: GCA_039030815.1. Classification (GTDB taxonomy): domain Bacteria; phylum Cyanobacteriota; class Cyanobacteriia; order Cyanobacteriales; family Xenococcaceae; genus Waterburya. Next base: position 3,089 of record JBCCDL010000266.1, read on the forward strand.
CTCTAACTGTTGGGCAATTGTTCTAGCTGTTACCACGCCAACCCTAGTACCTGTAAAGCCGCCAGGTCCTTTAGCAACAGCAATAAACTTTAGATCCTGCCAGGTTTGAGGCTCTATCATCTTTACAAGATAGTGATGCAACTGTGATGCCAAACCTCTACCCAAATCCCAAACCTGGCTACGACTATCTCCCCCATAATTATTTATCGCTATGCCTAAGAAGGGTGTACTAGTATGAAGTGCGATCGCATATTTATTACTGTCTAAAACGGGCATAGCTTAACTGATAGTTGGATGATGAATAGACTTTAACTAAGACCAGCATGTATAGTCAAAATTCTTACAAGGAGATAGTTAAAATTTTTAGTGCCTGGTATAACTATATACAACAATTTTTGTCTAATTCGGAAGAAGCGTAAATAAAAGATTAAGGTAAGGAGACGGGGAGATGGGGAGACTAGGAGACTGGGGGATAGGATAGGTTGTTTATACTCTCTATTTCTTACTCGTTACTCGTTACTCGTTACTCATTACTCATTTTTATGCATCGTTCTGATTTACTTGCTTTAACCAATGACGATTTGACAGTTCTAAGTAATAGAGGATTGGTCAAACGAGCAACCAAGGAATTAGAAAAGAGAATATTGACTTACGAACTGACCGAAAATGAGTCTCAAATTACAATCGCTTGGTCGGATGATGTTGAATGTATCTTGCCATCGAGGGAACAAATAAGCGATCGCCACTGTAGTTGTTCGGCAACTAATATCTGCCGTCATTTGATTCGTTCGATTTTACTTTATCAAAGAGAATATCAGGAATCTAAAGGTGAAAACCTGCTAGTAGCCGAACCTAATTTAGAGAATGAAGATAAATCGGCTAAAGCGCAAATAGCCTCTAAAATCTGGAATCCTGGTGATATTAATGATGCAGAATTAGCTGCTTTTTATTCTAAAGCGACGATTACTCGTAGTAGAAAAGAATTTAACTCTGGTCAAGTTATTGAAGTAATTCGCGCCAGTAAACCTATCGCTAGATTGCACACTCTAGCCTATACTGTCAGGTTTCTCGTCCCTGGAGATCTCCGTTATACCTATTGTGACTGTAATGAAACTGCACCTTGTCGTCATGTTTTATTTGCTGTTTGGGCTTTTCGTCTGTTAGAAGAGAATAAAATCAGTGGCATTATCGATACTGTTACAGAAGTTTTATCCACTCCTACCGAACTATTAAACGAGATTGATCGCACTTTACAAGATCTACTAAAAGTAGGCATTAAAGATATTTCCACACCATTAATAGGACGCTTAGAAAGATTAGCTAACCAATGTCGTCAGGTAGAATTGATTTGGTTAGGAGAAATTATAGCTGAGTTGATTCAGATGTGCGATCGCTATACTAATCGCGATGCTCGGTTTTCAATTTCAAAAGTAGTAGAATTGATTGGCGAACTTTGTATCCGCAGCGATGCTATCCGCAGCGATGGCATACGTAATAATATTGAAACCGTCCCGCAGTTATTTATTCGAGGTTCAAAAGCCGATAAATTAACCGATATTGGTGCTGCAAGATTAATTGGCTTGGGTTGCGGAGTTGAGGTTAAAAAGCAAAGTACAGTTTTAACAACTTACTTACAGGATACCGATTCGGGTACGGTTGTAGCAGTTTGTCATGAGTTTATCGATCCAGAAGTTGCAAAACTCCCTACATTTAGTCAATTAGCCCAAAAAGCTATATTTAAAAGAGTTTCCCTTGCTAGTTTGGGTGCAGGTCAAATGTTGGTTAAAGGGGGCAAGCGATCGCCTAATTATCAATTTATTCCTGGTAGAAGCCAGATTGTAATTAATCCTCAATCTTTTCAATGGTCGCAATTGCGATCGCCATTACTAGTAGAAGATTTTGAGGTTCTAAAAGCTCATTTAGAATTACTTCCCCCTGCTGCTTTACGTCCTCGTCGTCTAACAGAAAGCTTTCATGTTTTGGCAATCGATCGCGTAGAGTCCGTTGAGTTTTCTAATGCCGAACAGGAGACTACTGCCATCTTAAAAGATGCTAATAATAGTTCGGTAATACTTAAATTTCCCTATAATTCTCGCGCTGCTGCGGGAACAGAGTTATTATTAAGTTGGTTAAATAATCAACAAATAAAATTCGTGGCAGGGCAAGTTTACAATACAACATCGGAGATGGCGATCACTCCCGTATCTTTGGTCAGACAAGAAGATGGCACTAATTACATATTGCAACCTTGGATTGCTGGTAGTGAGGAAACTAGTTCTAGGCAAGTAAATCAATTCTCAGCCGTTAACTTCGATCCACTCCAAGAATATCTGCAACAGCTAGAACGAGTTTTGAGCGATTTTTGGTTGTTGGGAATAGCTAGAATTGATGCTAAAACTATTGCCGATTGGGAGAAATTAGGTCAGTTGGGAAGAAAGTTGGGCTTAGTTTATATGACGGATAAATGCGATCGAGTTTTGGAAGAGTTGCACGCAGAGTCGCAGAGGCGCAGAGAAGAGGAGAGTTGGGAAATGAATAATGGATTTATTGCTGGAATTATTTTGGAATTGACGGTATTAACTCAAATTTCTAACTAAACTTCTGTTAAATTCTCTCCGTGCCTCTGTGTCTCTGTGAGAATATTTTCTCTTTTGGGAAACATAAATATTACATTCTGCCCTCTACCTTCAAAAATCATGACTTTACGCCAGTTTGAATACCAAGATGATAAATCTAGCAAATTCTGGAATATAACTATAGAAAATTGCAGTCATACAGTAACCTACGGCAAAACTGGCACTAAAGGTAGGACTCAATCTAAGTCTTTTGATACGGAAACAGAGGCGAAAAAATCTTATGAGAAATTAATTCAACAGAAGTTGAAGAAAGGCTATGTAGAAGTAGCTACGAATAATAATGTAAAAGAAGAAAAGATAAAAGATAAATCTACTAAGAGCAAAAAAACAGTTGGATCTAAAGCCAAAACAACTTCCGTAGGACAAGCAGTAACTATTCCTGAAAAATTAGAAATCACTCGCGCTATAGATTTAAACCCAGAAGATTGGCATTGGGCAACTTGGCGACCTCGAACACCTTTGCCTGAACCAGAGGTTAAGCCTTTCGATCTAAAAAAAGCAAAAAACTATCTTAATGAAATAATAGAAGTAAGGTTTAAATCAATATGTTTTAAAAATAGAGACAAAGGAGATATTAATCTTGAGTCTCATTATTTTTCCGAAGAAGAAGCTTGGTTTTGGCTCATTGTAATTACTCATAAAAAATATAATTTGAGCAAACTAGAATTTATTGATAGTGTTTGTTCGCGCCTAATAGATATTGAAGTCACCATAGATAACATAATAATACTATTAATTGGAACAAATGGAGCTTTACCACCTATTATTGCTCCCATAATAAATTGTTTACTACCATTTACTGATTTTATAGTTGCCTTGAACCAAATGCAATCAATAGACAATAAACAGGCACTTGAATTAGCAGAATCTAATTATCAAGAGTCTGATTTGATACTTATGAGAGGTAACGGAGCATTACCAAAAGAAAGAAAGCTCAGAGAAAAAGGCTTTGGTAATTTAATAAGAAATATTATACCAAATATTCTTATTACTGTGATTGAAGGATTTGAAAAATATATTTGGCATTATTTAGAAGATTCAGAAATAGAAATGATGCGAAATAAATTATCTTCTTCTTTAGCATTAAAACCAATCATTCATCAAGAGGCATTACATTACTTAGCTGCATATCTAGGAATGCACGAGCGGGTTTCAGATATAGTAGAAGATATACCAAATGTTTATCCTCAACTTTATAGATTACACCGTTACAAACTTTTATGTGGTTTGGGTTCAGCTAATTTAGTAGAATCTAAAATTCGCCAATGGCAATTAAGTGAATTAAGTTATATTTTATTAAACAATAATTCTACTTATATTCGTTTGTGTCTTGCTAATACAGAATATTATGCTTTAGATTTGATTCGTAATAGTATTTTAAAAGCTGGCAGGAAGGATGGAGCTTCAAAACTGATTGAAACCTTTGCTTTAGTAAAAGCTCCCGAAGCAGCACCTTATATGCTGGAATCGTGGCTATCTTCTAAAGCACCGAGCATTGCTCGTCAATGGCTAGACGATAATCCAATTCATAGTATTGTAGGATTGATTCCTGTAGCTGCGGGGGAATTGCCGACACCGCCTGTCAAAGTAAAACCTAACGAACTCAGTCGTGCTGCTATTGACTATTTGATTAGTTTGAAGCGCAAAGGATATGAAGATTTAATTCGACAAGCAATAGAGCAACAACCAGCAGAAATAGCAGCAGTAATAAACGAAAAAGTATTAGATATAGAAGAGGACAATTCCGAACCTTTCGATGAAGAAAC
>JBCCDL010000267.1:0-7479 GCA_039030815.1 Cyanobacteria bacterium P01_A01_bin.83
GAAAGCATTCCTGCTTTTGTCTTAACAGCAATTATTTTATTCCTCGGTATTCAACCAAACTGGCTATTACGTTGGAGTGAACCAACAACTAATCAGTTAGCACTCACCAGTGAACAACCAACAGTAATTAGCTACCAGATAACCAGCGGACAGTATTAAAGATCCATAGATAAAAGCAGATTAATAGGCGGTTAACAACTAACCACTAACCACTAACAGCTAACCAATGACACAAACACCAATTAAAACCAACAAACTACCTCCTTCCAATCATCCCTTTGCCGAAGTGATCCATCGTCTTGAGGCTGGGGGGTCGATGTTACCCGATACTCCAGAAAACCTCATGCAGATTATCGGGATCTATAAAGCCTATGCTATCCCGATGGATTTTTACTGGCGTGATTTACTTTATATTGCCGAACGAGTATTTTTAAACCCGCTACCTTTTTTCAAATACTTCTTACCCCAATCATATTTGGACTTGCCGAATCACTATGCAGGAGACACTGCCGATCTCAGAATATGGCGTGGTCAAGAATCGGCACATCCTGAATTATTAGAATTCATGAAAAAGGGTACAACCCGCAAAATGCCCAAATTGTTTCATCATCTGTGGCACGATCGCATTAATATGGAGTTTGCTGAGTCTTGTATGCAGGCAATGCTGTGGCATGGTCGAGATATGGGCTTAGGTAAGTTCGATGCTTATCTGGATACGGAGGAATATCGAGGTAATGCAGACAGGGCAATTAAAGCTTATTTTAAAAATAATCCTGCAATGTTGGGACTATACAAACTATTCCCCGACATGTTTATTGAACAGGTAAAGCAGTTATCTTACTATTCCAATCTAGGTTTGTTCTGGGAAGTAATGGCACCTGTGTTTTTAGAAATGTCTGACATCTATGATGAGGGGGGTTTTAAAGGTGTTCCCGATGCGATGGACTTTTTGGTCAATGGTATTTTTGCTATAGCTGGTAGACCAATTTACCACCATGTATATATAGATGATGAATGCTATGAAATTATTTCCAAATCTCAGGGCTTTACTTGGCTGTATGAAGCGGCATTACCTTATGTAGAGGCAGTCTTTTATCGCACTGCACCCTTTCGCGGTACAAAATCCTATAATGCTCAAGCCAAACAAGTCCCCGATGAACAAAAAGACTTTCACTACGGCATTTTATACGCCGATGTCTTTCCTGTAGGTACTGCGGGTATTCCCCCGACATTATTAATGGACGATATGTACCATTTTCTACCTGATTATCTCCAGGAATATTATCAAAAGCACTGTCGTGGCAAGGATGATATCTTAATTCAGCTTGGTGTTACCTTCCAGCGATCGATGTATAACGTAACTTCAGCCGTAATTCAGGCTTTGCGCCAGGCTTTACTCTATCCCCTAGACGACTCCAACCCCAAACACCTACAAAAAAACCGTGACTTTTTTGAATCTCAACTAAATCGCTTTCTACGTCCTGAAGCTCGTTTAAAAGACATTCAATCACAAGATTATCGTTAAAAAAATTCAGTTATGAAGTATCAATCAGATTTGCGGGAAATTACTTTTATTTCAGCACTCGCCTTGCTATTTTCTTTAGTATTAACCGTATTTACCTGGCTATAAAGCAATAATAGGCTATGTTAGGACAACCTTATAATCTATAAAGTTAAAACGTTGTCTGTCTTAATATTGGGAACAGATAAGGTTTTTTCTGCTTTAGACTTAAATAAAAATTTCCAGAGCTATTGTATAAGGCACACAGTCAATTTAAACCCTAACTTAAAAGTTTTAAGATTTTAGATAATTGAACATCTGGCTTAAACTCAACAATTAAATGGCAATATTGTTTGACCTAGATAAGAGTCTTAAGCAAGAATCCCTCGTCTAAACCCGATAGGGTTAGCGAGAGAGTGTCAATAGCGACTAATCGATCCTTACAAGGCGATCTTCTTTTAACTTTAGTCCGTCTTCGGTAGCAGCCAGTTGACGCATAAATTCTGTTTTATCTGAGGGAGAAATCAAAACAAAATTTCTTTTACCCCGCTGCTGGTAATCTATTCGTAGGCGGTCAAGCGACCAGGTAGGGGCGCTATACGAATTTCTGGTGGGACTTACCTCGACAATTGAGTCAAGGAAAATCTGCCAGCGCATTAAGCCGCAGCGCACGATTAACTTAGAAGGAAGAATTTTATAGTAGAGAGGATAACTCAATAGTAATACTGTGATCGGACTAATTATGCCACCGATAATTAACTCTCGTCCTTTGAGCCAGTCGCCTTGTGAAATAAGCATAATCGAGCCTCCAAGCACCAATGGCAGCAAGGTTATGGCGATAATCAATGATACCAGCCATAAATCTTGTTTTGAATAATAAATCATCAATCAAAATCGCTAATATAAGATTACTCTTTTGAGGTAGCAAATAGCTATCAGCTATTTGCTTTTAGCAGTTACTTGTTATTTTAAAGCAATAATAATTAGCTAAACCAATGTTGCATTTGAAGGTAAACCATAGTAAGCAATTCCTTCAGAATTATAGTTAGGTAAATTTGCTTCTATAAATTCTTTTTCCGCTTCATCAGGAGTGAAAAAATGTGCGCCAATAGTAGGCTCATAGAAACGATAAATAGGAATTGACCCTTCTACTTGAGTTTCGTAAGCATTAAATGCTGTTCCTTGAAAAGCAAAGTTATTGAGGTTGTCCTGAATATAATCCCTCTCTGCTTCATCAGTAGTGTATAAATACGCCCCAGTGGTTTCGTTGAAGAATCGATAAACTTGTGATGAATCGACCGCAGTAGGAAGTACGGCAGTAAAAGATTCACCTTCACGCTGATATCCTACATCAATCAAGCTATCTTGTTCTGCTTGATTAATAGTATAAAAGTGAATTCCGCTTTCGGGATTGAACAGTCGATATACAGGACTACCAATAGGATCGTTTATACCTTCCAAACGCAATAAGGCTTCTAGAGAAAATCCATCTGGTCTGCTGGGAACTTCGGCTGTAAAGTATAATTGATCATCAAACTCTGATAAGTCTTCTACATCACTGAAACCATCTACATAAAAGGGATTTGCAACTCTGCCTGGCTGTACCTTAAAAGTACCATTTTCAGTGCCATCGCTTTGCCAAAGTTGTGAATCATAAATAAAATACAGAGTTCCATCAACAACGGTCAAATCTTGGATTGATGAAGATTCTGCACCAACAGTAATATCTTTAACCAGAGTTGTGCCTGAGTTGGTGCCGTCACTTTTCCATAGTTCTACTCCTGTAGTTCCGTCGTCGGCAGTGAAGAACAGAGTATCGCCAATGCCAACAAGTTCTTCTGATCCATCCCCATTGTCGATATCTAATCCCTCTACAACTACCCTATTGCCTGAGTTAGTGCCATCACTCGTCCATAAAGCCTCTGTTTGATTAGAAGTACCAGTGGTAAAAAATAGACGATCTCCAACAATAGTTATGTTATCGACCCCGCTAGTCTGCCCCTCGATAGTCAAGTCAAAAACTCGCTCTGTAGCTGCTTGTGTACCGTCTGTTTGCCAGAGTGAAACATTTGAACCAGTTTGAGTAGTAAAGTAAAGCAAATCCCCCAGATTGCGATCAGCAAAGTTTACAGGATGCAACTGAGTGCTATCAGCCGCAATCAGTTCAATTGCTTGAGTTCCTTCTGTGGTACCATCACTACTCCATAGTCTACTTTCGCTATCACTTTCGCTACTGGCAGTAAAAATGACGGTATCCCCAAGAGTATAAAAACTTGCGGGGTCACTCGAACCGCTAAGATTAATATCTTTTAAGATTTTTGTTCCCTCTGTTGTACCATCGCTGACCCAAGGTTCAAAACCAGTTGCTTCGTTGGCGGCATTAAAAAATAACTTTCCGTTGGTTCCTGTAAAAAGTTCCAGATTATCATTATCCAGGTTTAAACTATCCTCTTCTGCAATCAGCTCAAACGCTGGTTGACTGACAAAAGATAAATTAAAACCCCTAAAGTAGAAGCTATGACAGGGCTGAGAGTATAAAAGATATTTGAAGGGAGTTAGTATTCTAAAATTAGATACCACTCAAAATAGAAGAATACTGTGAAAAAAACTCCCGTCTTTACAATGCCTTGAATCAATGGATGAGTCAACCTAGCGACTGGTTACATCTATGTCACCTTAAAACCTGCATTTGGATGATTATTGCTTTGATACATACTGGCAATGTCAACCTAACAAAATGGTCGATGTACATTCCCTGTCGAGGACAGTTTGCTCAAAGCAGGCAAAGACGTATCCAACGCTGGTTAAATAACCCCCGAATTAATGTCCATCGCATTTACAAATCCTTAGTCAAAGCAACTCTTGCCGATTGGTCAGAATCAAAAATATTTTTGGCATTAGATTCTTCTTTATTTTGGGACGAATATTGTCTAATCAGACTCTCTGTAATTCATCGAGGTCGAGCTTTGCCGCACGAGCTACCGCTCGAAGACGCGACTAGCGTCGCTTGCCTGCTTCGCAGGCTGCGTCTGGAGAGTCATGAAGCATGAAAGCGCAAGTGTTTCATTTACTGATTACAGAGAAATGATTCGTACTGCCCAATCAAGGCTACCAAAATCAGTCACAGTAGTTCTGTTAGCCGACCGAGGATTTGTACATACTGAGTTAATGACGATGCTAACGACTCAATTAGGATGGCATTATCGCATCCGAATCAAAAGCAATACTTGGATTTGGAGAGGAAATTGGTGTCAGCCAAAAAGCTTTCATCTCAGTTATGGAGAAGCTATTTGTTTACACAATGTGCAAATTCACAAAGGAGAATTTTACGGTACAGTTCATGTAATTATTGCCCGAAACAACGTCAATGGTGAATTGTGGGCGATTGTCAGCAACGAAAAAACCACATTGCAGACTTTTGCCGAATATGGATTACGATTCGATATCGAGGAAAACTTTTTGGACGATCAATCTGCTGGTTGGAACGTTCAACGCTCAATGATTCGAGACGTTTGCGCTCTGTCTCGCTTGTGGTTTATTTTGTCTGTTGCGACTCTTTACGTTAGCGCACAAGGTGTTCGAGTAGTTGATAGCGGTAGAAGACGATGGGTAGATACTCACTGGTTTAGAGGGAATAGTTATTTCAGGATCGGCTGGGACTGGGTTAAAGCCTCCCTTCTCAATGGTTGGAAATTGATTACCTCTGTTACCTTTTCTAGCCATGAAGACCCGACTCCTGCGATTGCATCACTGAAACAGCATGAGCAGCGACTGTATCAACTACAGTTTCAGGTTCAAACCTATTCCTACAATGTCTGCTGAATGTTTTGTCAGTCAATCAGGCTCAAACGTTCCTTCTGTTGTACCGTCAGTTCGCCACAGAGAACCTTCAGACGAAAAAAATTCAACCGAAAGATACAATAGGTTGTCTGCATCAGCCAAAATTGTCGCTGAATTTGCTAATTTTCCTATACTCGTAAATGTTGAAACAATTTGATAATTGGCAACCATATGATAGATAAGTTAAATAGAATAAAGTGAAGTTTAATATTAATTACTTGAGCGTTGCGTATAAAAAAATGGCGCATAATTGTAACTCATTGAAAATTAAATCAAAACATATCAAAACTGTCTACTGTTGATTGGATACTCTCTCAATTGTGCAATGCTTAATTAATTTTCAAGCTTTTATATATTATATAAGAATTTATAAATACTACTAATTATAAAAAGTTAATTTATCAAAACCACATTAAAAGTAAACATCTTAGATGAGATCGGCTCTCAAGCGCATAACTTTTTCAGACTATAAAAAGTTTTTCTTTTGTCTGTGAAAATTGTATTGATCTCAAGGTAATCATTTTTTACTACTATATTTAAACTTGCTCCATCATTTGTTGAGGTAATCCAACGACACCAAACATCATTTTCCGTAATTTGTCGTATCCCTTTATCAAAAGTGTCATAATTTAAATATTTAAATTTGGTAACGAACTACTAACAACCAACCACTAACCAAACTTTTTATCTAAAATCTGCGATCGCCTTTCTGGTTTATTTTCTGGTATTACATCGCAAGTATTAAGTAATATTACACAACGGGAAGTCACCTACTTTCTTATTTATAGTATTAATATAAGACTTTAAATAAGACGAAATAGTAGAGAGTAAACACTCCATAAAATGCTGATGGTTCATCGCTATGAAGATCAATTGGCATATCTAAAGTAGTTATATTCTCAAGCAAAAATCGTCTGAGCAAAAGTGAGCGAATTTTTGTTCAATTTTGCTGTAGTTTTTATCTGGTTATGCTCGCCGTTAATCTGTGTAGATTAGCATAAAGAGATAGACTGCTTTGTCTATTTCTTTCTCTCCGATGTAAAGTTAGCAATCTTGGCTTAGGGCTTAAACAGCTTTGAGAAAATAATCTACGCGCAGTTGAACAATAATTAAGTTAAACAACTCCTGCCAATGGTCGATTTGGATTTACAGGGTTTTTTTGGCATCTCAAATTTTTTGAGAAATCTCTTACACTTATCCCAGGTAATAAAAATGGATCGAGAAATCGTACTGTTTTTGGTCACATCTATCGAGGCAATTATTGTTGTATTTGCCTTTTATTATTTCCTTAAATGGCTCTATCTAACTAAACGCCGTAAAGTTTAGTTGAGAGCGATTACAGGATGTTGCTTTATATTAAGAAATGTCCTGTAATGATCATTTAAATTTTTCTCTGCTCAAAAGCTGCGATCGCCGTATGCAGAGTAGGATAAATATGTTCGGCTTTAATATTCTGCAAAAACCCTGCCCGTTCCAAGTCTAAATATAAATCCTGCTTGACTCGCGCCATGGCAAAGGTGATATCTTTGGCTATTAATTCCTCTCGGAGTTCAGCCAGCATATCAATAGCGGTAATATCGATTTCGACGTTAGCTTCCATGTTTAACAGCAGCCATTCCACGGGAATTATTTCCAGTTCAATAGCTTCTAGTACACGCTGTTTAAAATTCTCTGCATTAGCAAAACACAAAGGAGCATCGTAACGATAGATCAGCAATCGGGGGATGGTTGTTGCCCCTTCCCAATCATCAATATCATGGAGTCCAGCAAGCTCAGGAACTGTGCCTAGTACCGCATCGTGAGGACGGGCAACTCGATAGAATAATTCAATTACCGATAAACTAACCGCAATTCCTACTCCGATCAGGATATCGGTGGCTAATACGGCAATAGTAGTTGTGATAGCCAGAAAAAACTCACTACGACGGAAGCGATACAGCCTAATAAATTCAGACACTTCAATTAATTTAGTAGCAGCATAGATGACAATTGCCCCCAATGCCGCCTTGGGAAACGAAGCTAAGACAGGACGCAGAAACAACAGTACGATAATCACTGCCACCATTGCTACCAAAGAATATAACTGACTTTTACTACCCAAAGAATCGCCGATTACGGTACGACTACCACTACTACTA
>JBCCDL010000268.1:0-7467 GCA_039030815.1 Cyanobacteria bacterium P01_A01_bin.83
CACTAGCTAAAATTTTACCGTCGGGACTAAATGCTACTGAATTGACACTACCTAAATGACCTGTCAAAGTTGCAATTTCTTGTTGAGTATCCAGATTCCAAACTTTAATAGTACTGTCACTGCTACCACTAGCTAAAATTTCATCCTCTAGATTAAATGCTACTGAATTGACAATTTTTGAATGACCTGTCAAAGTTGCGATTTCTTGCTGATTAGCTACATCCCACAACTTAATTGTAGTATCTCTGTCACTACTAGCCAGGATTTTGCTGTCGGGGCTGAATGCTATTGACTTAACTAGAGATGAATCACTATCTAAAGTGGCTATTAACTCAAATTCGGAGACTTCGGAAATGTCCTCTTGGCTTTGAGTCTCAATTTCGGGAGTAGGTTCTTCGAGAATATCCTCTTGGTTTTGAGTCTCAATTTGATTCGTAGATTCTTCTGACTCAGGTATTTCTTCTAGTTCAGGTATTGTAGACTCTTCAGAAATATCCTCTTGATTGTCAGTCTCAATTTCGGGAGTAGGTTCTTCTAATTCAGGTATTGTAGACTCCTCAGAAATGTCCTCTTGATTGTCAGTCTCAATTTGATTTGTAGATTCTTCGAGAATATCCTCTTGGCTTTGAGTCGGAATTTGATTCGTAGATGTTTCTGACTCAGGTATTTCTTCTATTTCAGGTACTTGAGATGACTCGGAAATGTCTTCTTGGTTTTGAGTCTCAATTTCGGGAGTAGATGCTTCTGGTTCAGGTACTTGAGATGACTCAGAAATGTCTTCTTGGTTTTCAGTCGGAATTTGAGAAGTAGGTTCTTCTGGTTCAGGTATTGTAGAGTCTTCGGAAATATCCTCTTGGTTTTCCGCCTCAATTTCGGGGGTAGGTTCTTCTACTTCAGGTATTTCGGTTACGTTAAACATAGAATTATAAGCAGCATAAATACCAAAAAATGAAGTAAAAAAAATAAAAACACCCAATATAAATGCTTTATTTTTCAGTTGCAATACAAGTGTTATAAGCGTATTTTTTATCGTACTAGCAGCTTTATTATTTGCTGAAGAAAGATCTCCTGTTTCCTCAGAATTGATATTAATTTTGTTACTTGCCCAAGTCATTTCCACATCAGTCAAGCCCTCAGTATTATTAGCTTGATCTTGTGTCTGATACTTGTGATGATTATTTTCTTTTACATTTTGAACTATTGTAACTTGACTATTAACCCCTGAAGGAGTTATTAAATTTTGAGGAGTAGCTAATAGTAACTCTAACCATTCTTGCATCGAATTAGGGCGATCGCCTGGTTCTATTTCTAGACCTTTTAAAATAGCTTGATCAACTCGATCGCTGAGTTCTGCATTGAGTTGTTTGGGAGCGATTAATTCACTGTTATTGTATTTTCTTGCTAAACACTCTGTTGGTTCTTCTGCTGTAACTAAAAAATATAAGCTAGCGGCTAAAGTATAAATATCAACCTGGGGAGTTTTACTATTCTCTCCTTCCCAATAGGCAATTTGCTCCCAGGGTGCAAAGCAACGGTTTCCTGAATGGGTATTACGGCTGGTTTGAGTAGTTCCTGAAATCCCAAAATCGATTAATATTGCCTTGCCACTGTTGGCATGAATCAGAATATTGTTGGGATGTACATCGCGATGAATTATTCCTGCATGGTGACAAACTACCAAGGCTGAACCAATTTGCCTAATATATTTAAAGGCTTGAGTTTGGGATAACTTTCCCTGAGTTAAAACCAGATCGTACAAACTTTGTCCAGGGATCAAGTCCATGACAATGCAGGGAAGATTATCCTCTTGGAACAGGCTAATGACACGAACTATATTCGGGTGGGGATTAAGTCCCAGTTTGGCTAATTGTTTTGCCTCCCTGATAAAATTTTCGACATATTTTTGGTAATTACGATCGCGTTGTAATTTGCGATTGGGAGTTTTAATAACTACGGAAACATCTAAGTTCAAATCTCTGGCTTTATAGGTAATGCCAAACCCACCTTGCCCCAATTCTTGCTCAATTCTGTAAGGACGATTCTTTAACTTATGTCCAGGTATCCACTGCATTAGGTTTTGAGGCAAGTTGCTCTACTAGTTTAGATCATATTAAGGCGTGTTTTCTCGACCATCATAAGTTGAGCGACATCAATGAAGAAACATGTCTCATGAATATTATAAATAAATTTCAAGTTAATAAAAAATGACTTATAGCAGTACATCTTTTAGTTAGGACATTTGCTACTTGCTACTTGTTACTTGTTACTTGCTACTGGCTACTTGCTACTTGCTACTTACGAGACAATATTTTGTAAGTCCTAATTTAACTTTGTACTGGAGATTGTGGATGAGACTCAATCCAGCCCCAAAAATGCAAAAATAAAGAAAGACACCAACAGTATGAAATCAAATTACTATGGCTGAACTCCCACACCTAAGCGGTAGCCAGATCCGCGATCGCTTTTTAAAGTTCTACGAGGCTAAACAACATAAAATATTACCCAGTGCATCCTTAATTCCTGAAGATCCGACGGTAATGTTAACTATTGCGGGAATGCTGCCGTTCAAGCCTATATTCTTGGGTCAGCGCAAAGCACCTCAACCCCGTGCCACTACTTCGCAAAAGTGTATTCGCACTAATGATATTGAGAATGTGGGACGTACCGCCAGACATCATACTTTCTTTGAGATGCTGGGTAATTTTAGCTTTGGTGATTATTTTAAAGAACAGGCGATCGCTTGGGCGTGGGAACTGTCAACGCAGGTATATGGCTTACCCGCAGAACGTATTGTTCCCAGCGTATTTAAAGAAGATGATGAGGCTTTTGCCATCTGGCGAGATCAGATTGGTATTCCCGAACATCGGATTCAGCGCATGGGAAAGAAAGATAACTTTTGGCAATCGGGGATAACTGGCCCTTGTGGTCCTTGTTCGGAGTTATATTATGATTTTCATCCTGAATTGGGCGATGAAAATATTGATCTGGAGGATGACAGCAGATTTATTGAGTTTTATAACTTGGTATTTATGCAATATAACAAGGATGCAGAGGGAAAGCTTACCCCGTTAGAGAATAAAAACATTGATACGGGTTTGGGTTTGGAAAGAATGGCACAAATCCTTCAGCAGGTACCAAATAATTATGAAACTGATTTAATTTTACCAATTATAAAAACTGCCGCAGATCTGGCGGGGATAGATTACGCAAAAGCAGATGAGTCAACTAAAACCTCCCTCAAGGTAATTGGCGATCATGTACGGGCAGTAGTTCATATGATCGCTGATGGTGTAACGGGAAAAAATACAGGCAGAGGATATATTTTGCGTCGCCTGATACGTCGAGTAGTGCGGGTGGGTAAAGGAATTGGGATTGAGGGCAATTTTATTAATCAGGTAGCCGAAACTGCGATCGCTTTATCGGAATCAGCCTATCCCAATGTTAGGGAGAGAGAAGACTTTATTAAAGGTCAATTAGCCCGAGAAGAATCTCAATTCCTCAAAACTTTGGATCGGGGAGAAAAATTACTGGCAGAGATAATTGCTAATGCGGCTAACTTGGGTGCTAAACAGATATCTGGTAAAGATGCGTTTGAACTGTATGCTACCTATGGCTTTCCCTTAGAACTAACTCAGGAAATTGCTGAAGAACAGGGTTTTACAGTGGATGTGGCAGCGTTTGACCAGGAAATGCAGATTCACCAGGAATTAGGCAGCAAAGATCTAGAATCTATCGACTTAACTACTAAAAACGCTTTGGGGGAAATTGTTAAAGAAAGTAGCGAGACTAATTTTTTGGGATACACCGATTTAGTAGCTCAATCTCAGGTAATGGGGATTGTAGTTAGTAATGATCGCGATTCTCAAAATACCGACACCGCAACTGCTGGTGATACAGTGCAAATAGTTCTGGATCAGACACCTTTTTATGGCGAGTCTGGGGGACAAATTGGCGATCGCGGTTTTGTCTCAGGAGATGATCTCTTAATCCGCATTGAAGATGTCCAGAAAGAGAGCAATATTTTTGTTCATCAAGGTCAAGTTGAGCGCGGTACGGTTAAAGTAGGAGACATGGTTAACGCAACCATAGATCGCGCCTGTCGTCGTCGAGTGCAGGCAAATCATACCGCAACTCATTTATTACAATCTGCTCTGAAAAAAGTTGTCGATGAGTCGGTATCCCAAGCAGGATCTTTGGTAAGTTTTGATCGTCTACGTTTTGACTTTAATTCTCCCCGTGCGTTGTCTCCAGAAGACGTGCAGCAGGTAGAAGAATTAGTTAATACCTGGATCTCTGAGGCACATCAAGCCGATGTTAATGTTATGCCGTTATCAGAGGCAAAAGCAAAAGGTGCTACGGCAATGTTTGGCGAAAAGTATGCTGATGACGTGCGGGTAATTGATTTCCCTGGGGTTTCGATGGAACTTTGTGGTGGTACTCATGTCAGCAATACCGCAGAAATTGGCGTGTTTAAAATTATTTCCGAAGTTGGTATTTCTTCAGGAGTCAGAAGAATTGAAGCGGTAGCTGGTGCCTCTATCTTAGATTACCTAGAGGTGCGAGACAAAATAGTTAAAGAATTAAGCACTACTTTTAAAGTTAAGCCTGAAGAAATTAGCGATCGCGTTAACAGCCTCCAGGCAGAATTAAAAGCCACCCAAAAAGAACTCGAAGCAGCTAAACAAGAACTAGCTTTAGCTAAGTCCGATAGTTTGCTATCCCAGGCTCAAACCGTGGGTGATTACCAGATTCTAGTGGCAAACATGGGAGAAATGGATGCCAAATCCTTGCAGTCAGCAGGAGAAAGACTACAGCAAAAACTAGGGGAAGCAGCGGTGGTAGTCGCTTCAATTCCCTCAGAAGGTAAAGTTAGTCTTGTGGCGGCATTCAGTCCCAAGGTAATCAAAGAGAAACAGCTAAATGCTGGCAAATTTATCGGTGGTATCGCCAAAATTTGCGGCGGTGGCGGTGGCGGTAGACCAAATTTAGCTCAAGCTGGGGGTCGAGATGCTAGTAAGTTAGACGAGGCATTAGCCACGGCAAAACAACAGTTAACAGAAGGTTTAAGTTAATTATATTTATGGTGGAGTTAATGTTAGCTTCACCCATTTTTTTTACTGATTTATTTCATTAAAACCATTGCTTTTTTATTGGCGATCGCTTTAAAATTAAGAACTATCTTAGCTAATAAATTTACTTATATTCACTTATAAAAATATATAATTTAGATTCTAAAAATTGATGAAACGTCCCAGTAATTTAATTCTGTTGTTCATTTTGGCAATCGCCTCAACATTTCTGGCTTATGCTTTAGGTAGAATTATTTTTCGTGTAATTGCTCCCCCCGAAATAGAGATAAAAAAAGAGATTAAATCGCAACTATACGTGCCGCAAGCTGATTTCTTTAAGAGAATAGAAAATAATAGATAGACAAACAAAGGGCATCATTCAATAATTTATAGACATTTTTTAGCCAAAAAAGCAAGGGTCGGCTGATTGATGAATTAAAAAACCGATAACGGAAAAGTTTGCACCATTAGCAAGATATATAGTGCGGAAATTGCGCTTACTATATTAATGTTTCAATCTTAGTACGATTAACCGCTATTTATGGACTTTTCTGATATATCGACCGAACCAGCAATTTTTGATTCTGCTGACGCTAGCTTAATACCCGACAGTAGTGATTCAAGTGATTCATGGACAGAAGATACCGCTGCTAGTCCATTAACCGCAGACATTGAACCAACTGAGACTTCAAATATGGTGTTTAGTACATCCGATGTAATTAACGAACCCATACTTACAGACTCATCACCGTCAGATGTTACCCTCACAGCAAACACTGCTGATACAGATTTCATCACAGGTGCAGCACCAGCTACTCTTGATGCAGCTGGTAGTCAACTAGTTGATGGATTATTCACTGTTGATGAACTGCTCAACAACGTCGGCTTTCCTACTAGAACGCCAGATCTAATTGCCGTCGGTAATTTCCGACCAGGAACACCTACCGACGATGGTAATCCTCGTACCTTTGTTGACTATACTTTTGATGAATCAGCCGAGTTAAGCGGTGGCGATGGGACTAATTTTAATCTTGTTCCCGTTGATGGCGGACCCGTAATTGATGCTCAAGAATTAATTAGTGGCGATGGTACTAATGTTTATACAATTGCTTATATTGGCACAATTGAGCAAACCGACATTGCCCGTGGTTTTGTCGATTCAGGCACAGTAAGTAGACCAAACAGAAACCCAACTAATCCTCTAGCTTCAGCAGACGTTAGCAATGGTGGTAATACTTCAGATCCCGATTTAGTATCAGTCGTACCAGACATAACTACCAACGAATTAATTTATACCTTTGATCAGGAAGTAAACATTGATGACGATGCGGGGTTTGGTTTCTATAGGCGTAACGGTAGAGAATTTGATGGCAGTGTCGCGCGTCAATTGACCCCCACAACCGTGGCGGTAGAGTTTGTTGATGTAGATGTTTCTTCTGCGGTTGGTGCTACAGTTGACAATGGCGCGGTTGCCGATCTTCAGGATGACTCAAATCAGCCAGACGAAGTACTAGTAGGTACTCTAATTTAAAACTGGCGACAGCAATTTTTTAACAAGAAAAAAGGCTGAGACTTAAGCTACTTTTAACTTAAGTCTCGGCTATAGAGTTAAATTGTTTCAAGAGAACTTATCAAAATTTTCCTCGATGCAAATAACTTTTACAGTTAACAAAGAGCTTGATTTGAATCAGAATATCTTCTTTTTCATTATTTGTCTTCGTTATATTTAAATTAATAATATGAGTACTTCAACAAAACCTTTTGTTAATCGTCTTGCTGTAGTTTTTGATTTTGACGAAACTCTCGCCCCAGATACCTTTTCCGTTTTATTAACAGATCTTGGTTTAGATCCCGATACCTTTAAACAAGAGCGAGTACAGCCTCTAGTTAATCAAGGCTGGGATAAATATATTGCTAGGGCATATTGCTTAGTAGAAGAATCCAAAAAGCGATCGCCAGAAGATAAAATCACCTATGAAAGATTGGCTAGGGTAGGTCGGAAATTAAAGCCTTATGCTGGTGTAACCAAAATGTTTGAGCGACTGCGACAGTGTGCTCAGAATGTGGTTAAAAATGTGGAGGTAGAATTTTATCTCATCTCTGGTGGCTTTATTGAAATGGCGCGTAACACTTCTATTGCTAGTAATTTTAGGGGGATGTGGGGTTGTCAATTTTACTTTGGAGAAGATGGAGAAATAAAGTTTATCAAGCAGCAAATGACCAACACCGAAAAAACCAGCTATCTTTATTATCTTTCTAAAGGCATGGATGCCGAAAAAGAAAAAGACCTGATGTTTGCCTATAGCAGTGTTGATGAAGATAAACTGTATATTCCTTTAACTCAGGTGATTTATGTCGGTGATGGTGCCTCAGATGCTCCTTGTTTCGCTGTAGTTAA
>JBCCDL010000269.1:0-7457 GCA_039030815.1 Cyanobacteria bacterium P01_A01_bin.83
ATGTCCCAGCAAACGCTGTTTAATATGTTCTGGTTTTAATGGTTCTTTAAGTAAAGGATTATTCCGTAGATATATCATGCCAATGGCAAGATAGTTACAGGCGCGCCAGTAAGCGTGTATTTTGCGGAGTTCCTCTGGTGAGAGAACTGACTCTGATGGGTTATTTGGCGAAATTGGTGTGGAGACCATGATAATAAATATTTTTTTGTGGAGAGTTTCCTATGTTTAAACGCAGCAATTTATTACTCTATTGCTTTGATTACTGATTATAAATCTTGGGTATTAAAATCTTATTAATACCCACGAAAATCAAATTAGACGGCAACAACTGTTACCTTTTAACTAATCTGATTTCGATTTTAGACATGTATTTGATAACAAATTGAAGAACATCCTCTAAATAGCCTTCAAAGCTATTCTTCTTGATAGATTGAATAGCATTGTCCTTGATATTTCAATCTTGAAATCTTAATATTATCGTTATATTTTATTTTGTTTATCTATAGTAGAATGTCTATGATTTGATTTATAAAATGTATTGGAATTAAGCACCAAACTGACACTCCACACACAAATTTTAATTTTTTATAATTAATTAGCTAGATATTATCTTGAATACTTACTATAGCCGTACAAAATTAGATTAGGATATTATAAACCTAGCAATCGTTTGTTGGCGATTATGCTGCGCGTAGTCTAGCGATCGCATTTATGACCAAACCTATATTGTTATCAGTGAGCACTATCCCCAAGCTAGAATCTACTGAATTCGGTTAATTATTTTTTTAAGTTAATTAACTGGGAAATGTCAGTATAAAAATGGATGAGTCTACCACTCACTGACCAAAGATAAAGAGAAAAGAATAGAAGTTAATTCATTCTATAACTTTCTCTACTAATCTAGACCCTACCTAATCCTGCCATCGATCACTTAAATAACATGAACGAAGCCTCGATCACTTAGAGTTTGAAGTTCAGACTTATTCTGGCTGTATTTCATAAGTTTTGTCAGTTAACCAACCTTAACAGTCTCTTTTGGTAAGCAAAACTCATCTTTGATCTCTACTAAATGAATCACCTCATCTACTGTAGAAGCAGAGTTGTTGAGAATATGAATATATCTTAGCTTGCGGTCAATTTCGCATAATTGAGAATTTAGACTCTCAACTATTGCTGGATCTTCGTTATACTCTAATTTGCTAATTACCTGACCTTTTAGAACCTTGTAATAAGCTTGCAAGTTTCGGAAGTAAGAATGCAGTTCTCTGACTGTAGAAACAACCGAAGTATCACTTGCGGAGAAGACAGGTTTAGGACGATTCATAATTACTTTTTAAAATGAATGAAGAGTAGAGCTATCTAATATTCAAGTTATCATCGATCAATTTTTTAAATGTTACTAATGCAACAATTAAATTATGTTTTAAGCATTATGTTTTTAACAACATAATTTGTAAGACATTAACCTGTATTTTCCAAGGGAAGGGGCGATCTTTTAATAACTGCCATTGACCCTTAAAAACTTCTGCCTGTAGATGATAATCTTCAGGATTATTGGTTGGTTGATTTAATTTAAGATACAAAGTCATGCGGTGTTGAGTTTCGCTGATAGTGGCTAACCAACAGGGAAAAGTATTGATGTCATCATCATCGGGAAAAACTAATTGATGGGCACGAATGCCTACATAGGCTAAAGACTCTGGAATTCGTTCGATTACATCTAAATTACAGTTCCAGTCCCTCGCTTTAATCTGTGTTGCTGATATTGCCACAGCGCGAGAAAAGTTTTTACAGCCTGTTAGCTGGGCGGTTCTAAAATTACCAGGACGTTCAAAGATATCTTGTTTGGGTCCAGAAGCGATCGCTTTGCCCCGATCTACTACCAGTAGGTTAGGACACACCCGATAGGCTTCTTCGAGGTTATGGGTAATAAATAGAGTTACTCCCTGATAGCGAATCAGGTTATTTCTGAGCATTTTCTCTTGTTTATCCCGTAAATGAGTATCTAAAGCTGAAAAAGGCTCATCTAAGAGCATTATCCCTGGCTGACTAGCTTTTGCTCTGGCTAAGGCTACTCTTTGCTGTTGTCCTCCTGACAGTTCTCCTGGATAGCGATCGCCCATTCCTGGTAAGTCTACCGCAATTAAGTGTTGTTCTATTTCCTGTTTTAATTCTCGTTGAGACATCCTATTGGGCATGCCAAAGGCAATATTTTCGGCAATAGTTAGGTGAGGAAACAGGGCGTAATTCTGGAACAAGACACCACAGGCGCGATCGCATGATGGTAAATTAATATTCTCAGACGAATCAAATAGTACTTTCCCGTTTAAAACAATCCGTCCCCAATCTGGAGTATCTAAACCTGCAATGCAGCGTAAGATCAGGCTTTTCCCCGCACCCGAACCTCCAAGTAAGCCTAACGGTGTTTGATCGGTATTAAAGGTGACATCTAAGCAAAATCCTGGTAACTGTTTTTGGATATCAACAAATAATTCAATTTTTGCTTGGGGTACAGGATAATCTATCGGTTTTCGCCGTTGTGTAGACATCTTAATCTGGGCGAACAACTGTTCGCCCCTACGACGGGATTTTGATTTATATTTCCGATTACCTTCTGTTCCATAATTAACCGCTGTAATTACCCCCAGAGAAATTGCCAACATAATAATTACCAGCAATAATGCCCGATCCATCGCCCCACCTTCAGCAGCAAAGAAAATAGCAATGGGAATAGTTTCGGTTTTGCCAGGAATTGAACCTGCTAACATCAAGGTGGCGCCAAATTCACCCAAAGCGCGAGCAAAAGACAGTAAAGTACCCCCAATTAACCCAGGTTTAGCCAAAGGCAACATAATTTGCCAAAAAATCCTAGTTTCACTCGCCCCTAAAGTTCTAGCACAGGCAAATAAATTAGCATCAATTTGTTTAAATGCCCCTAATGCAGTTTTGTACATCAGAGGAAAGGCAACCACTGTAGAAGCGATAACGGTGGCATACCAAGAGAAAATAACCTTAATGCCAAAAGAATCTAGAATCTGTCCGATGAAGCCATTTCTACCAAATAACAACAGTAGTAAAAATCCCACCACTGTTGGCGGGAGTACTAAAGGGGCAGTTAACAAACCCTCAATCAAGCCTTTTGATTTACCTCGGTAACCCAACATCCATCGCGCTGTCAAGATACCCAAGAAAAAGGTAATCACCGTGGCAGTCGTGGCAGTTTTAAGAGATATCCAGATGGGAGTTAGGTCAGTCATTTATCATTGAGCATTGAGCATTTATCATTGAACAGTCATTAGTTGTTAGCTTGCTTACGAAGAACAAAGAACAAAGGACAAACGACGAATTTATTTTCTTGCCACTATATGGAAGATGTGCCAGTCTCGATCTTCGCCTAGAGGGGTTTTTCCTGGGTGTTCTTCCTCTTCAAATAGCTCGATCGCGTAAGACTGTAGTAGAGTTTCTACCTGCGATCGCGTAAAAGTATTAATTAATTCATTACCACTCCAAGAATCTCTGTTGCCAAATAAATGCCCGCTAAATCTACCGCCACTAGCTAAAGAATTGAAGATTTTGTTCCATAAGTTGGGGAAGGCTTCGGGTTCACAAAAAGGCAAACAAAAGCTGGCGTTGATCAAATCTACTGTTTCAGGAAGTTGTAATTCTTCAAAGCTGGCTATCTGAGTAGTTAATTGTAGAGTATTAAAATCGGGGCGGGCTGATAAACGAGTAATGGCATCAGCTTCTTTATCGATTGCTAACACCGCCCAATTTTGACGAATTATTTCTATCGTATCTCTACCATCTCCACAACCAAGATCTACAGCTATGCCTGGTTTGTCAAAAGCTGCTAGTGCAGTCAAAATCGTTTTTCTCGGTGGACGATTGGTAACCGCTTCGTAATAAGCCTTCCAATCCCGCTTTTGAATTGAGACATTCATTACTGTTTACTGTTTACTGTTTACTGTTTACTGTTTCAAACCCATACTCTTCAAATACAGCCTGTGCCTCTGGTGTGGCTAAAAACTCGATTAATTCGGTTGCCGCTTCAGGGCGATCGCTTTCTTTGATGACGGCAATGGGGTAAATTACAGGAGAATGGCTAGTTTCTGGGGCGATCGCTGCTATTTCGACATTATTAACGGCTTGGGCATCGGTACGATAAACAATTCCTGCATCGACGTTACCTGTCGCTACGTAATTGAGAATCTGACGTACATCTTTACCGTAAACAGCCTGGTCATTTACGCGATCGGCAATTTCAAAAGAGGTTAGGACTTCTTGAGCATATTTTCCCGCAGGAACACTTTTGGGTTCTCCTAAAGCAATCCTATCGATTTTTTCGTTGGTTAGCTCTTTAAAATCTTGAAGCTTAAGCTGATTTTTATTATTAGCCGAAGGGGTAATTAAAACTATTTGATTTTTTAGTAAATCTTGCCGAGTTTCTGTTAATAATAGATCCTGCTGTTCCAGTGAATCCATCTTACTTGTAGCAGCAGAAATAAAAATATCTACAGGCGCACCTTGCTCAATTTGACGTTGCAATGAACCAGAAGAGGCAAAATTATAGATTATTTCTGTTTGAGGATGCTCTTGCTTGTATATAGGCTCAATTGCTTCCATCACATTCTTTAAACTAGCGGCTGCTGAGACAGTTAGTTGAGTTGATGGCGTAGCTTGGCTAGGATTTTCTAGTTTTAGACTAGCCAGGTGATTACATCCTACTACGAAGAATAAAGATAGAAGACTAATAGTTAAAAATCCTAATATTTTCTTTTTCATCATAATATTCTCCAAAATAATAGGTAGAAAAAAGTAAAATTTGATTATAATATTTCTATTCAGGTAGCAAGAGGTCTCAATAAGCTGTCACTTATCAATGGACAATTGACAATGGACAATTGATAATTAGTTAATTTGGTCTTTGACCTACATGGGGTGATGTGGGAGGTAAATTGTTGAATAAATCATCAGTGGAAAGACTTGGTTTGACCGAAGGTAAATCAGCTTATACTTTGATGAAGGCTACAGACGTAGCTGTTACCGTAGATTAAAATTACTAAGGTTACTAAGTTCTTCGTCATTAGTTTTGGGATACTTTAACGAGGAACTAATAATTATCCCCTAGTGGTAACCTTAACTTGAATCGAATTGGCAATCTTCTGATCGATCGCAATGCGAGTTCGTCCCACTCTAATCACAAAAGAAGGGAATCTTTGTTCGAGAGTGATTTGCATTCCTGTATGTACCCCCATCGCTAATAACTTTTTGACGATTTTATCGTCTTTATTTCTAATTGCGGCAATCATACCTTGGGTTTTTGTTCCCAAGTGGTTTAGGGGACAATAGTGGACGGAAAAACCTTGAGAAAGCATTTTAAAAACTTAGCTCCATAACAGTTAATAATTGATTAAGAAGATAGCCCAAAGAAAAGGCAAATAATACTATAAAACTGGCGATGGCGATCGCATTTTTTGCCCCCCGTTCTTTAAACATAAATTGCAGTTGTGCTATGCAGGGGATAAACAGGGTGAGAGTGACTGCTGCCACCACTAATTGTTGTCCTGTCAAAATGCCTGAAGAATGTAGGTCAAACATTCCTGCTGCGCCATAGTCTCGACGGAAAAATCCATATAAAAATGTAGGTGCCGCTTCAGTTGGTAATCCCAACAACAGCATTATTGGTTCTAATCCCCTAACTATTAAATCGAACAACCCTGTGAGTTTACCTGCCCAAATTAAGACTGAAGCCAAGATAAACAAGGGTATAACTTCCCAGAAATACCATTTAAGACGCACATAGGTTTTAGTCAGAATAGCTTTAATACGAGGCAGCCTCAAAGGAGGTATTTCCATATAGAAGCTGGAGGATTCTCCAGGGACTATTTTGCCTGCCAAGAAGCCAACACTTAGGAAGATCCCTAGGATTACCGTAGCCCAGACAAATAAAGCTGTAGGTTCTTGGGATAGTAAAGCTAAAATTACCCCTAGCTGTGCCGAACAGGGAATGGTTAAAGCCAGCAAAAATGTCGCAATAATGCGTTCCCGTTTGCTTTCTAAAGTACGGGTAACTAATGTCGCCATCGTACCGCAGCCTAATCCTAAAGTTAAGGGAATCACCGATCGCCCTGATAGTCCAATGGTTTTAAAGGCGCGATCCATCAACAGAGATAAGCGGGGTAAGTAACCGCTATCTTCTAGTAAGGAAAACATTAAAAAGAAGATGGTGACGATGGGTAAGACAATCGCCACCGCATAACGAATCCCCAGGGTAATAATGCCGTAATCATTGGCAAATAAATCTTGAATCACCTGCCAGGGAAATATGGCTGCAACTGCGGTATTAACAATAGGATTAATCTGCGACTCAAAAAATCCTTCAATACCATCAACTAAAGTTCCGCCAGCGAACACCCCAACAAACTGATAAACACCAAAGTAAAGGACTAAAAGTAAAATGGGGATACCCGTAACAGGATGAACCATCAAATTATGTAACCACTCATCCTCAACTAGTGGTCTTTGTCTCAGATTTACTGTAACCGCCTTGTCAATCTCCATCGCCGCTTGATGACGAGATTGGGCGATCGCATAAGTCACAGACTCAGACATCCCTGCCTCAGTTTCGGCAATAATGCGTTCAATTTCAGGAAAATAAGGCTGTTGCTGTAGTTGCGATCGCATTTTAGGATCTTGTTGCAATAACAACAAAGCAATACTGCGTCGCGAAATAAGATCCTTCCATCTTTCATCAAGTAAGGATTCAATGCGACTAATAGCTGCTTCAATGGCTGAGGGATAGAGAATTTGCGGGGACATAATCTGCGACCTGGGCGATTAATTTTTTTAGTCCTACTTTTTGTGATGCTGCCATAGTAACCACAGGAATACCAAGGCGATGTGATAATTGACTTTCATTGATCCAAATACCCAGCTTTTCCGCCTCATCAATCATGTTGACTACCAACAATACAGGTAATTGAGTTTCAATCAATTGCAAAGTCAGGTTGAGCATTCTGCTTAAGTGTTTGGCATCAATCACGTGCATCACCAAATCTACATGTTCATCAGTAATTAGATCTCTAGTAACACTTTCTTCTTCCGTAATTGGAATTAAAGAATACATTCCTGGGGTATCCACAAAAGTGACTTTGTGACCTAAAATCACTCTATTTCCTTTAGCAACTTCTATGGTGGTTCCTGGATAGTTAGAAACAGTAACGTAGGTACCAGTTAAAAGATTAAATAATAAGCTCTTGCCTACATTAGGAGAACCAACTAGTGCTATGGTAGTTTGGGAGTGACTTTTTAAATCATTATTTGGCGATTTTTTAGCCCCAAAGTTAAATAATCTCCAAGATTTTTTTGGTGTTTTAGGATAACACTTTTGATGACAATTATGACAATCCATTTTTTTATTTACTTATTATATTAATAATTTGAAAGTTGATACTTTA
>JBCCDL010000270.1:0-7436 GCA_039030815.1 Cyanobacteria bacterium P01_A01_bin.83
ATTATGATTATGACTTAGCAATTTTAGAATTTAGCGCCAATCAGACTTATCCTACCGCCAAACTTGGCAGTTCACTCTTTTTAGAAGTTGGCGAGCCGATCTTCGCCGCAGGTTTTCCCCATAATCAATCTGCTGCACCAGCATCTCCAAAGAGCGGTCAATCTGAGTCAATTGACAAATTCAGAGGTCTAACTATTAAACCAGGTCGAATTGCCATTATTCTTAATCAGGCGTTGGCAGAAGGTTATCAAATTGGCTATACCAATGATGTTCAAAAAGGCATGAGTGGTGGTCCTTTGTTAAATTCCCAGGGAGAAGTCGTGGGAGTTAATGGTAAGCATGCCTATCCCTTATGGGAGTCCCCCGAAGTTTATCAAGATGGCTCAGAACCTTGTCCCGCTTTACAGGAATTAATTACCCGCTCCAGTCTGGCAATTCCGATCGAGAAAAGTATTGAATTAAAGCCACAATTGAAGTCTTTGCCTTCAGCTTCTGATTCGGGAACAGTTCCCAAAGCTAATTTTTCCCATCAAAATTCTCGGTTGGTTACTCGAATGCAGGCGGTCGCTAGGGAAATCCAGCGCCAATGTCAAGATTAATTAATCGAGTCACAAATTACTGCGCCGTGAAGGGAGACGGGGAGACAGGGAGCTCACTCATAGTAAGTTTTTTACAAAACTGTTAAGTAAGGTATGTCGTGAGGATAATTTCTTCTGCCCCCTGCACGTCACGCACGTCACGCCTTACAAAACCTACGTGTAGCGTTCTTTTGGGGGGTTTCATATTACAATAAGCATCGATAATCAAATTGAACATTTATTCGTCTTCAGCCACACAGTTTAAAGTTCTGGCTCCTATAGCAGCTTGTGTCGCGTTATCAATTAATCCTGTGTCTAAGAGAGTTATACCAAAATATATTACCCATCCTTTAGCCCGCTGTAGTGTTTGGGCAGAAACATGAGCGTATTCCGTAATCGCTTGTTGACGAGCATGCTGCTGGGGAAAAAGCATCCAAATTGAAGCTAGATCGGTTGCTATATCACCTGAAGTTAGATCACCCCAATCAATGATACCTGCTAGCGCACCTTTCTCTACGAGTACGTTACCTGGATGAAGATCGCCGTGCAGCCATTTTGCCTCAGTATCAATCGGAGTATCCAAAGCTTCTGCCCAAAGGTTTTTTGTGGCTGTAGTTATCAAATTATTCTGTTCGAGTCGCTGTATTCGTTGTTCAATATCCGCTGCTCGTTGCTTCAACCGAACCCCACGAAATAAATTTTTGGGAGCATTAGATGGTGCCGTATGATGTAGCAATCGCAAGAATGATGCCCAAATCTTGGCTTGATTTGGATTAGGTGGTTCTTGAGCGGCAGTTATTCCATTTAGCCAGGGTAATATGCTCCATTTCCAAGGATAGTTTGATGTTGGTTCCCCAATTCTGTAGGGAATTGGCACAGGTATTGTTAGCCTGGGTGCAAGTAACGGCAGCCAAATTTGCTCGTGTTCAATTAGTTTCGCCGCAGCTTGATGACGAGGGAGTCTTACCAGTAGTTTATCTCCCAGCCTAAATATGGCATTGTCCCACCCAGCATCAAATAATTTAATTGGGAGATGCATCAAATCTGGGTGTTGCTGTTGCAATAAATTGAGTACTAATGCGGTATCTATTTCTATTTCAGAGGTTGGTATTCCGATTGAATTTGATGCTTTATTAAATTCCATTTTTGACAAATTCAAATAAAAAGTAAAGTAAATCTGAGGAAAGTATATCTTTTTCACAGATTTACTTAAGTTTAAATATTATTAATAGAATGGAACCCAGCAAGAACGCTATTTTTTGCCTTTCAATAATAAAATTTCATAACTATTTCAGCAGCTATCTCTTACTATCAATAATTAGCGGACGCAAGGACCAAAATCATATTGAATTCAATAATCATTAAATTGACCCTAACCAACAAAATACTATTTATCTAATGCACAATTCAACTATCGAAGAAATAAGAGGTGAAATATTACTGGGTGTCAGCTGCCAATTTTTACCAATGTTTTTATTGGAATTGCTTCAACCATGGCTAGAAAGTTTATCAGGTTCAGAAATCATAATATCTTTATTTACTTTATTAGTTTTTGTTTTCTTCCTATGTGGTTATGGTTTGTGTGCAGGAGCCGCTAATAAATATGCTACATATAAAGGTTATAAAAATCCTTTGTTTATTTTTAGTATTTTAAATATTCTGGGATTAGCCATTTTATTTTTACTAAAAGATAAAATTAATAATCTAAAAATGCCAGAGCCATTAGAAAGGTTTAGCATTGTGACGATTTTTACTAGCTATCTGATAATTCCTTTGTTATTGATGCCTGTTTTTTTGATTAGTGCCGGATTTATAGTAGGTTTTGAAAGAATAGATGAATATTACGAGAATAGTAAAAATTTCTCAACATCTTTTGAACTATTATCGGCGATCGCGCTTTCATGGTACTTTTTCAACAAGCTAAAAGCAGCAAATATTAATCATAAGCTAATTTTGGGTTCATCAAAAGGAATAGATTTTAAACTGCCAATTCTATTAGTAGTTACTCAATATCTGTTTGTCTGGGGAATTAATCCCATAACTATATATGCTTTATCTTTTATAGTTCCTAAGTATGTAGAAACCCGACTTAACTATGAATATGCCTCGACCCCAATTAGCTGGATATTATTCTCAATTTTAGCTTTAGTTTATGCCCCAATCATGGAAGAGCTATTTTTTAGAGGAGTTATTTTTCAAAAGTTAGCTATTAAACAGGGAGTAACACAAGCTATAGTAATTTCAGCTATTCTATTTGCAGCTATTCATTTTAGATATGACATAATTCCTTTAGCTATCATGGGTATTGTTTCCGTTCTCTTATATCTAAAGACTAAAAAGCTTTTTGCTTCTATTATTTACCACTTTTTTTATAATTTGATAGTAGTAATTAGAAGGTTATCTGGTCAACTTTTATCCAACGCAGACTCTTCCAGTCAAACTACAGTTATTGAGTATCAACAACATTTCTTGGCTAACTTTGAGCTTTATATCTTGTTTCTAGCCGTATCTATTCCCTATCTAGGTTACTTTATCTATAAAAACTTTCCTCGTAACTTTAGTGCGCAACAACTCCCCTATTTTGTTAATCAGGAAAGAGCAAAGTAGTAAAGAATGAGTGCAAGCATGTCACTAAATAAGTAAGTGGGTGTAATTAAAACGAGCGAACCCGCGTCCCCCCACTCGTTGCCCTCAAATGGGGGTATCCTTTAGGATAAATTATTTCGTCTGTCTACTTAGCATTATTTCCAGGACGTGCATGTATAACCGTTGATTGCCAGCCACAGAATATAAAGCAATCTGCGGCTGGGAGTGAAGTAATGCGACTAAAAAATTAACCTACTGTTCCTTCTAGCTTGAGACTCAACAACTTATCAGCTTCAGCAGCAAACTCCATTGGTAGTTCATTCAACACATCCTTACAAAAACCACTAACCAGCATCGAGACGGCATCTTCTTCTGAAATACCCCTCTGGGCAAAATAAAATAGCTGTTCTTCACCGATTTTGGCGGTAGATGCTTCGTGTTCTAACTTGGCGGTGCTATTATCAACCTGAATATAAGGGAAGGTGTTTGCTTCGGCGTTATCTCCAATCAGCATCGAGTCACACTGGGAGTAGTTACGGGCGCCATTAGCTTTGTTGCCAATTTTCACTAAACCACGATAGCTACCTTTAGAATCTCCTGCGGAAATACCTTTAGAAATAATAGTGCTGCGGGTGTTTTTACCCACATGAATCATTTTAGTTCCTGTATCTGCCTGTTGCTTATTATTAGTTAAGGCAATGGAGTAAAATTCACCAACAGAATTATCTCCTACTAGAACACAGCTAGGATATTTCCAGGTAATTGCCGAACCTGTTTCTACCTGTGTCCAAGAAATTTTGGAGTTAACTCCTTTACACAACCCACGCTTAGTTACAAAGTTATAAATTCCGCCTTTTCCGTTTTCATCCCCTGCAAACCAGTTTTGGACGGTGGAATATTTAATATCGGCGTTGTCTAATGCCACTAATTCAACTACCGCAGCGTGAAGTTGATTAGTATCAAACATAGGCGCTGTACAGCCTTCTAAATAGCTAACGGAAGCCCCTTCTTCAGCAACAATTAAGGTACGCTCAAACTGCCCTGTATCCCCATCATTAATCCGAAAATAGGTTGATAGTTCCATAGGGCATGTTACCCCTTTAGGAATAAAGACAAAAGAACCATCACTAAAGACAGCGGAATTAAGGGCAGCAAAATAATTATCCGCTACAGGAACAACGCTACCAAGATATTTTTTAACTAGTTCGGGATATTCTTCTAAAGCCTCGGAAATAGAGCAAAAGATTACTCCGTCTTCTGCTAGTTTTTCTTTAAATGTAGTTCCAATAGAAACACTATCAAAAA
Source organism: Cyanobacteria bacterium P01_A01_bin.83 (assembly GCA_039030815.1). Classification (GTDB taxonomy): domain Bacteria; phylum Cyanobacteriota; class Cyanobacteriia; order Cyanobacteriales; family Xenococcaceae; genus Waterburya. The sequence goes on from JBCCDL010000270.1 coordinate 4,470, forward strand.
TAGCATCTACTGCTACATTGCTTAATCTCTTTTGTTCGGAAAGGGGAATACCCAACTTATCGAAAGTTTCTAGTAATGCGGGATCGACTTCATCTAAACTGCTCTTTTTATTTTGTTTTTTCTTGGGTGCAGAATAGTAAACAATATCCTGATAATCAATCTGGGGATACCCAACATGAGCCCATTCTGGTTCACTCATCTTAAGCCACTGACGATAGGCTTTGAGACGAAACTCTAGCATAAATTCAGGCTCATTTTTTTTGGTCGAAATAAGACGAATCACATCTTCACTCAAGCCACGGGGGATTTGTTCGGTTTCAATATCAGTTACAAAACCATATTTGTAGGGCTGATTAACTAGAGTTTTGACGTTAGCACTCATGATGAGAAATAAATAGACTATGTTGTTTAAAGTGTCTTAAATTATTTAAAGCTGTTACCAAAGAATCTAGCCAAAGCTACAGCAATATCAATCTAAGATGGATTTTACCAAGTTAGAACATCTAGGTATGACTATCTTTTCTAATTTTGGTATTGACGAAGTCACCGTATACCTTCAGAATCCTTAGTTCCGATGAAGGTTAATAAAGTGTTCGCCTGAGTTTAACAATAAATTTGTTGTTAAAGTATATTATAGGTTACATTAACAACAAAGGTGTTGTTTTAGTCACAAACTTTCTTGCCTCAGTCTATAATTATTGTCAACGCTAGTTCTTAAGACGATGACGACCACAGGTTTAACGTCTACTAAACAAAATATTTTGCAATCTTTGCTCAGGCAGGGAAAAGCAGCCGCACGCCAGTTAGCTCAAGATCTTAATTTGAGTACTCAAGCAATTCGCCGTCATTTAAATGAATTAGAGGCAGAGGGATTGATTGAATATCAGTCCGTACAGCAGGGCATGGGTAGACCACAACACCTCTACCAGCTTAGCAGCGAAGGGCGCGATCGCCTTAGTCCACAAAAATATAGTGAATTTGCCGTTTCTTTTTTGGATACCCTGGCAGAAACTGTAGGTAAAGAGCAAGTCAGCAAGGTTTTAGAGAAACAGTGGCAGCGTAAAGCCGCAGATTATCGCACTCGTTTAGGGGAGGGAAGTCTTCAGCAACGCATTGCCAAGTTAGTTCAGCTAAGGCAAGAAGAAGGCTACATGGCAGAATTACACCCAGGATCTCCCGAGTCAAAACAGCAGTTTGTTTTAGTAGAAAATAACTGTGCCATCTCCGATGTGGCAGAATCCTATCCTAGTATTTGCGGGCATGAGTTAGAAATGTTTGCCGCAATATTGCCAGACTGCATCGTAGAAAGAACTCACTGGATGAACCAGGGAGAACATCGTTGTGGTTATTCGATTGAGAAAAAATAGACAGTCAACAGTCAACAGTCAACAGTCAACAGTCAACAGTCAACAGGTAATAATAAATTGTTTCGTATTTAAAGACAGAATTGAGACAAATTTAGTTGGCACTCATCATTTTTATAGATTCGTTAAGAAACTTTGCAGGTTCGTAAAGAAATTATTGTTACTTCTAAGCAGTGCTGGTGTGATTGTGCCTAATCAAGATAGTCTGATGAAAGTAGTTTTGACCTAATTTTAAAAGTTTCTATATGACCGCCGTAAACACTAATCCCACAAATAAACCAAAACCATCAACCCCCCCTGCTGACTCTAAAGAAAAGGTAAGTCAGTTCATGAAGCAAATTCAAGATGAAATTTGTGCTGGCTTAGAAGAGGCTGATGGTAAAGGTAAATTCAAAGAAGACAGTTGGGAGAGAGAAGAAGGCGGCGGCGGGCGGTCGCGGGTAATGTCGGAAGGGAATATTTTAGAACAGGGTGGAGTTAATTTTTCGGAGGTCTGGGGGAGTCAATTACCGCCATCAATCCTTCAACAGCGCCCTGAAGCCAAAGGACATGGGTTTTATGCCACGGGAACCTCTATGGTATTACATCCTCGCAGTCCCTATATTCCTACAGTACATCTCAACTACCGCTATTTTGAGGCGGGTCCAGTCTGGTGGTTTGGCGGCGGGGCAGACTTGACTCCTTACTATCCTTTTGCCGAAGATGCGGCTCATTTCCACCGCACCTACAAAGCAAGTTGCGATCGCCATCATCCTGAATATCATCCTGTATTTAAATATTGGTGTGATGAGTATTTTTATCTCAAGCATCGTCAGGAAACTAGGGGCGTTGGTGGGTTATTTTTTGATTATCAAGATGGTACAGGAGAACTATATAAAGGACCTCATCCTGACAAAGCGGCAGCGGAATATAGCAATAAGTTAGGGGAAGTTGAGCATCGTAGTTGGTCAGATATTTTTAACTTTATTCAAGACTGCGGCAAAAGTTTTTTACCTGCCTACTTACCAATTATTGCCAGGCGAAAAGATATAGAATATGGCGAAAGAGAGCGTGACTTCCAGTTATATCGTCGTGGGCGCTATGTAGAATTTAACTTAGTGTATGACCGAGGCACCATTTTCGGCTTGCAAACTAATGGACGTACCGAATCAATCTTGATGTCGTTACCGCCCCTAGTGCGCTGGCAGTACAATTATCAGCCTGAACCTAATACCCCTGAAGCAGAATTATATGAGACTTTTCTCAAGCCTCAAGATTGGGTTAACTGGAAACCCCAAAATCAATAATCCAAAGCTTCTTCTAAAACTTGCTGAGACGATAGAACATTATTTTCTAATTCTTCAATTTGTTGCGGAGGAATAACCTTAGCGGCAAATTTAGCTTGCTCGGCTAATTTAGTTCCAGTTTCATAGCGGCGGGCAAACTCTTTTGCATCTGCCTCATATCTTTCAATCAATCCCTGCTCATTGGTGACAAGTTAAGGGTGTGTGTTTAGGGTCAATCGCTTTTAAGTAATGAGTAATAAGTAATAAGTAATAAGTGTTAGAAGTTGTTTTAATTTTTTCATCTTGGTATGCGCGATCATATCTCTATTTATTCTTAA
>JBCCDL010000271.1:0-7430 GCA_039030815.1 Cyanobacteria bacterium P01_A01_bin.83
AACTCTAAATTAATATTTTTTAAGTTATGCTGCCTAGCGCCTTTAATGCGAATTACGTTTTCTGCTATGGAGGCTGGTTTAACTTGGTTACTGTTACCGTTAGCTTGAATACCGTTGCTAGAAGACATACAGACAATGCTTAATAGTTCTTAATTATATTAGCGTTTCCTAGCTTCATCACTAACATCAACCATATTGAATAACAAAATAATTTTTAGCCAAACCCCGTCCACATTGAAAAAAGTTTTTAAATTAAAACTTACACTATGCCTCCGAAGCTTGATCCGTGGACACTCGTTACTCAAAATAGTTAACTGAAAAACTATAGGTTTCAAGCTAGATGCGGTTTAACTATCTTCCCAGATGGCGAGAAGCCATATTCATGACATCACTCAAATCCACATCGCCATCCCCATCAGTATCTAAAAAACTATTGAGAACTGGATTGTTTCCCTGAATATTAGTTTTATTGTTACCTGTTCTCAACAGATTAAGCACCAAAGGAACTAGAATCGGCAGCATTGTCTGAATAGTTCCTGCATTTAAACCCGTCCTCCCGCTAATTTGAGCAACCATTGACTGTAATTGAGAACTACCAAATAAAGTAGCCAAAGCTTGAGTGCTAGCCTGATTACCACCAAACTGATTTAAGATTTGGTTTACCTGACTAGTACCTCCTTGACTACGCTGCTGTTGTAGTGCCGAACGAGTATATTTGCCGACAATCGACATGGCTGAGTTAATTGCACTAGGATTAGTCTGATAATTACCGCTTAGTTGCTGCACCGTATCCAGGATCGAACCTAGCTGGTTAGTACTAGCTTCCTTTTCAGGGTTATCAATTGCATTTAAAATCTGATTAAAAAGACTCATGTTACTCACCAAAAAATACTGTCAGAATGCGGCGCTCACTTAATTAAATTCTTCAGTCTCCGAGGGATTGGCTTCAACACTTCCCAACTGCTGTCTAACCTCGTCAATAGCTAGATTTAACTGGGCTATTTTATCTTCCAATCCATGACGCGCCAGTTCTATACTCTCATCATTGTTGAGAGAAATTTTATTATTATTTTTTAACCGAGAATTATCTTGGTCAATGACTTGCCTCTCATTGCGGGTGGTCAAAATTGTTCCTAGCACCCCGCCTACTACGCCTCCGACAATTGAACCTAAGATAAATCCACTTCCAAAACCATTTTGTTGACCCATAATAATTAGTTTTTTCGATAATGCTTACAAGATTACTAAATTTTAATTACTATTAAGTACCAAAAGCGCGATCTCCTGCATCTCCCAAACCTGGAACAATATAACCTTTATCGTTTAGCCCTTCATCAATAATAGCGGTATAAATCTCTAGCCCAGGATAGTTAGCGCTGAGCTGTCGCAAGGCTGGGGGAGCCGCGACAATCGAAATAATCCGAATTAATTCGGGCTTAACGCCTCTGGCGGTGACTTCTTTCATTGCCATCATAATCGACCCCCCCGTGGCTAGCATGGGTTCCAAGATAGCGATTCTAGTTTCGGGAGCAAACTTTTGGGGCAACTTATTTAAATAGCAACTCGTTTCTAAGGACGATTCGTTACGAACTAAACCAAGATGATAAACTGACGCCAGAGGCACGACTTTTTGCACTTCTTCAACTAATACCAAACCTGCGCGCATGATTGGGACAATGCCTATTGGTATTTGGGGATTAACAAAAGTTCCAGGACATTGAGTCAGGGGGGTTTGTACTGTAGTTTCTACTGTAGGCAGCCAGCTTCTAGTAGCTTCATAAGCCAACCAGCGACCTAATTCTGCCAGCGCACTTTTGAATAACACTGATGGCGTATTTACGTCACGAGCTACCGACAGCCAATGTTTAATCAGAGGGTGATCTGGAACATAAACGCGCAGTTGTAAAGTCATATTTACCCAGATAATCAGTAATAATTGAAACTGTTGAGGTCAGCGGTACACCGCCTTCCGCGATAACAATATTACCTGATTACCGTTAGTAACTTAATTGGATTTATAGCATAAATTAGGATTTGGGATTAATGAAGTGAACGCAACACATGCGGGACAGGGCGAATGCCCAGACCGCCGCGAGGCGGCTGGCGATGCTACCGCATCGCGTCCCTTTGTCGTCCGTTTAGAAGTCACGGGAAGCGAAGCTTCCCCAGTCTGGCGAAGCCAGACGATGGCGCGGATGCGCCGTTCGCCTGGGGTTTCCCCACAAAGGCGCTTCGGTTCGCCGCATGTCGTTTATGTCGGACGCGGCGGGGTACTGTTCACCAACGGTCAGAGCAGGCTCCGTCGTTTTACGGCGGAGTAATCTCTGACCGCCAGCCTTAAATAGCTGATACAGCAGCTCCCAAATCTTTGATTTTAGGTTGATGACATAAGTTTTTATTTCTTATAGTTTTGCATTGCTAACGCTACCTTTGAAGCCGTTATTTTCAGCAATGTCTGATAACTTCTGCTCTTCCTTAGAATGAACTTGTACCTTAGGTGCAGTATTACCAGATTTAAAATAGCTCTTGCCATAACGACCATGATAAGAATAACGATCAAAGTCCTCGGCTTTGACTCCATTAACCACCATTCCCAAAACTTTTTGTCCCGTATTTGCCAAAGTTTCTTGAGCCAACTCAGCACTTTCTTGTTCGACAACTCCAGGTCTGGTGATAAACAAAATTCCATCAACTAGCTTACTTACTGTTAGTACGTCAGCAGTCACAGGCAAAGGCGGCGCATCAATCAAAATCAAATCGTATTCTCGGCGGCAGCGACCAATGAAATCACTCAATTCAGATGATTCTAACAATGCCAAAGGATTAGACTGAACCTGACCGCTAGTTAATAAATGTAGCTTGGGCATGGGTTGCTGGATTACTGACATGGGGCTAACATGTTCAGCAACAATATCTTTAAGACCCTGAGAATTAGATACCCCCCAGAGGCTGTGTTGAGAAGAGCGTCGTAAATCCCCATCTACCAGTAATACACTACGACCTAATTGAGCGATCGCCGCTGCTAAATTTGCCGCTACAGTAGACTTTCCTTCTTCGGGAACGGAACTGGTAATTAAAATGACCTTGGGCGGTTTGTCACTAGTCAAAAACTTGAGGTTTGCCTGAATCATGCGATAAATCTCGCTGGAAAAGGAGTCTGGTTCGTCTCTAGTTACAATGCGCCCCTGATAACTAGGTGATTCTAAAGGCGTAATGCCGACAGTTTGGTAGGGGAACCTCTTTTTAATCTCTGCTAAAGATTGGATCGAACGATCCTGCATCTCTAACAGAACGATCGATAAGTTAGCTAGAAATGCACCCAAGACTAGACCCATTCCCAGAAGTAAAGTTTTTCCCGAGCTACCTTTCTCTGGCACTGCGGCATATTCAACAATATCCGCATTTCCATTTTCGTTATTTTCCGCTAGCTGAGCCTGCTGTAAACTATTGAGTAGAGTTTCATAAGTTTGTCCCGCCGATTCAGCGGCTCTAACTAGTTCTCGCTCCTTCTTCTCCAGTCGGGGTAACTCTTTGGCTCGCTTCAGATATTCTTGCTGAGTCTGATATAAAGAAGCTACTTGTCTTTGCAAACTCAACTCCTCAATCTTGATTGTAATAAATCGCTCTAGCTGATTCTCTTTGGTACTATTATCGTTTTGCAGCAATCCTTGAGAAACGTTTACCCCTGACCCGACGTTAGCAGCAATTAAACCCCTTAATTGCTGATTTAGGTTGTTTTTCTTTTCTTGGAGGCTAGCAACCATGGGATGGTTATCGTTGAATCGTTGACGCTCTGTAGATAAGTTAGATTCTGTCTGGGATAGCTGATCTAAAATACTTTGAACCTCAGGATAAGAACCAAGCTGATTAGCTTTAACCGCTTGCTCTAGATCTAATCCTAGCTGTCCCTGTAAGGCTGCCGCTTGAGCCTGCATTCCTCGCAATGCCGAGCCAGTAGTTGAGATTTCTTGGTTTAGCGTCCCTAAGTTTGCTACTAAACCCTTCTTCTCTTCATCAAGATCAACAATACTATTTTCAGTTCTAAATGCCGAAATTTCCGCCTCAATATCTTTTACCTTAGTCTCAACATTAGGTAACTCCCGATCAATAAACTCCCGCGCAGCTTGGGGTTTGGACTGATTGCCTCTAATTTGCGTTTGAATATAAATATCCATTACTGAGTTGACGATCTCTGCTGCCGCTTTGGGGTTAGCATGTCTATATCCAACTTCCACTACGTCCGTACCGCCGATGATTTCAGTAGTCAGTTTTCTCTTAAAATCTTCAGGTTTAAGAAGGTTTCCCTCATCATCAGTCAGCTTTTGGCGATCAATTACCTGCTGAATGACTGGCTCAGATTCTAAAATTTGAATCTGAGTACTAAGAGGTGTTTGATCGCTAATAATGGGTTCTAAAGTGGTGGCTTGTTCCTCCAAAGCTTTGATCGGGGTAGCATTTTTCCTAAAGAGGATTTTACCTTCTGCTAAATATGTCTTTTTCTGTAATAAACTTAATGCGCCCGTGACTCCCAAAGTCAGCAAGAATATAGCTAATGCAGGTTTCCAGCGCCTTTTAACCTGAGCCATATATTCTCCCAAATTGACATCTAAAGCATCTCTTGAGGCTGCTCCAGATACAGAAGAATTGTTAGCTTTTTGCTCATTAGAGTTATTACTTAACATATTTTGATTTTAGAATTCTAATTTTTTATACTACTAATTTGCTACTTAACATTATGGCGACTGCCCTCTCAGTATTTACACTAATACTGTTATCCAAGATATATCATTTACTACAGAATTAATTGTTAGAATCACTATAATTCTCGAGATATATAAATTATTTCAATTATTCAACTAGTTTATTTAAAATTATCAGTAATTTTGTTGATTTCATCCGCCGCATATTTATTAGTCTTTCACGGTAGTCGAGACAGTCGTACTCAAGCTGCTGCTTGCGAACTCAGACGTTTACTGGCTCTAAAATGTCAATACATCAATATGTTAGCTCACGGAAAATACTTAGGAGCAAATATAATTAATTCTGAGCCTAACTCAAGCCTAGACTGTAATCAAACTCCCTTAATTGAAGTAGCTGCTCTAGAGTTAGCCTCTATACCTCTAAGTCAAAGCTTGGTTGACTTTGCTCAGCGAGTAGTGCAGCAAGGAGTAAACAACATCAAGGTCATACCTTTGTTTTTGGCTCCAGGGGTTCATGTGCAACAAGATCTTCCTGCCCAAATAGCTTTGGCAACAAATCAAATTAAATGCCAAGCAACTATCCAATTATCTCCCTATTTAGGTAAATATTCGGAAATAGTTCCTTTGCTGGCGAGAAAATTTGCTCAATTACCTGCAAAAAGGCGGATTTTAATTGCTCATGGCAGTAAGTTACCATCGGTCGCTGATTATTATCAAAACTTGGCACAAAAATTGAATGCCGATTTAGGTTATTGGTCAACTAATCCTAGATTTAGCCAGCAAATAGTCAACCACATTAGATCGGGTATTAAGCAAATTGCCCTGATGCCGTATTTCTTATTCCCTGGCAGAATTACCAGCGCGATCTCTCAAGAAATTGCTGCTCTACAGCAGGAGTATCCCCAGGTAGAGTTGTTTCTCGGTCAGCCTTTAGGCGCTACCCCCGCTTTAGCAGAATTAATTGCCCAGGGAGCATAGTTGATGGATAGAATTAAATACATAGGCAAAGTATATTTAGTAGGTGCAGGACCTGGAGACCCAGGGTTACTAACGGTAAAAGGAAAAACCCTCTTAGAACACGCAGATGTGGTCATCTATGATGCCTTAGTTAGTCCAGAAATACTGGCGATAATTAACTCACAAGCAGAAAAGATCAATGCGGGAAAACGCAAAGGTCGTCATTCTCTACCTCAAGCAGAAACTACAGAATTATTACGAGTAAAAGCCGAAAATAATGCAGTGGTAGTTCGGCTCAAAGGTGGCGATCCTTTTGTTTTTGGCAGAGGTGGTGAAGAGATGGCAGATTTAATTAAAGCAGGGGTGGAGGTGGAAGTGATCCCAGGAATCACTTCAGGAATTGCTGCTCCTGCCTATGCAGGCATCCCCGTTACTCATCGTCTTTACAACTCCTCAGTTACCTTTGTTACAGGGCATGAAGCTACGGAAAAATATCGTCCCGACGTCAATTGGCAGGCGATCGCTCAAGGGTCGGAAACTATTGTCATTTACATGGGAGTACACAATTTGTCTCGCATTGTGCCGCAATTACTGGCGGGAGGAATGACTCCTCAAACCCCAATTGCTCTAATTCGCTGGGGAACCAGACCCGAGCAAACTGAGCTGATTGGTACCTTGGAGACAATTGTTGAACTGGTCACTAAAACTGAATTTAAGGCTCCAGCGATCGCAGTTATTGGTCAAGTAGTAGATTTACACTCTTTGTTAACTACCCAGGTCTAGTATTACTCTTTAAATTATTTAAAGTTGTTAATTTAGCACCATTTCTACTGGCTTTCACTATGCAGTGAGACAAAATTTTGCAGCAATTGGGTCTATTAAATGGGATGATATTAAACAATATATAGGAATAACTGGTCGTTATAAGTATTATTGCTTAGATCTCGACTGTAGAGGAATCCTAGTATAATACATGATTACTTAATGTTGAAAATTTATTAATCATTTAATCTTCATTATTGAGATAAGAGTAGATCTTACTTATGGGCTTTGCAGAACTATCAATTGCTGATATTGCAGCAGAATATGATATCGAAGAACAAGCGGTATTTGAACTTTGCGATCGCTTTAAAATCAATTATAAAAACGAACGCACCTGTTTAGCATTAGAAGATGCCAAGGCAATAATTATGGAAATTCTGAAAAATCAGACTAATGCAGAAGCTAGCTGAATTCAAAAATTACGTTAAACCACCGAGAGTATAGATCTGGGTCTGAATCGATAAGATTGGTTACTGCATTTTTTTACCGTCAAGTATTCTGTCAAAATCAATAACTGAAGATTAATTATATTTGGTGCAATTAGAAAGGCACCGCGTTCAAATTTAAAATTTTGAGGAGAACAATGTTGAAGCGATTTTTATTTGCTGCTATGGCTGCTGTATTTTTGGCAATTCAGCTGAATATTGCTAGCGCTAATGCTGTTGAACTGGATGAAAGCATTCGTACTGTTCCACTGAACGATCAAGGGGATCAGATTACTTTAAGCCTGAAGCAAGTAAAGCAAGGACAAAAAGTATTTGTTGATACCTGCACCTACTGTCATAAAGGTGGTGCAACCAAAACCAACCCTAACGTAAACTTAGGTTTGACCGCCTTATCTGGAGCATATCCTGCAAGAGATAACGTTGAGGGGATTGTGGATTATCTCAAGAATCCTACCACCTATGATGGAGAAAGAGAAATTTACGAATTTCACCCCAATACTACTCG
>JBCCDL010000272.1:0-7430 GCA_039030815.1 Cyanobacteria bacterium P01_A01_bin.83
GAAAAGCTATAGCTATGGAATTACGTCCGATCAAAACCGAATTAGATTATCAAAATGCGCTTAAAGAGATCGAACAACTCTTTGATGTCGAACCAAATTCAGCAGAATGCGTAGCGAAGCCATGCCATAAGGCTTATCGCTTAGATATTTTGGCTACATTAGTCGAAGCTTACGAACAAAAACATTATCCTATTGAAGCCCCAGACCCTATTTCAGCAATATTATATTACTTAAAAGCCCGTGGATTATCCGAACGCGATTTACTAGCTTACATTGGCACTATAGAACAGATAACTGCAATTTTAAACAAACAACAACCTTTAACTTTGGATCTCATTCGACGTTTAAACCAAGATTTAGGAATTCCAGCAGAAATATTAATTAAACCTTATTCACTTATGAAAACTTCTGCCTAAATTAAGTTGCGATCGCACCATGTATCTGCTTGAAAATTAAAGGCGATCGCTAATTTCTTTAAGTGTGTTTTATCCTTGGTTTTTAAGCAGACTAGATACAATGGAATTAAACGCAATATAGTCAAAGTAAATAAAAATTGTGGATAATTGGAATATTTTACTAGAAAGTCGAGATGATGGTTTTACTGTAGCTACTGTTCTAGAAGTTCCCAATCTTCAAACTACAGATAAAACCAAACAAGGAGCAATTGAAAAAGTTCGAGAGCTATTACAAGAACGTTTAGCAAAAGCCGAGATTATTCAGATTTCATTCCCAGAAAGAAACAATGAAAATCCTCTAATGAAATTTGCTGGTATTTTTGAAAATGACCCAGATTTTCAAAAAATTATGTCAGAAATAAGAGCAGAACGAGAAAATAATAGTTAAATATGACTATATGGATTCTCGATACTGACTATACTTCACTCTTTTTAGCTGGTAATAAATCGGTAATCGCTCAAGTTGCAGAACATTCTAACGATATAGCAATTACAATAATCACTGTTCAGGAGTTATTCAACGGTTGGAATGGAAAATTAAACGACCCTCGACAAGCAAATAACTTGAGCAATCTTTATACTAAACTGTGGCAAACTACAGAATTTTTCAAAATAATAACTATCCTAAACCTCGACCGCGATGCTGAAGCTTACTACAACAATTTACGACAAAATAATCGTAACTTAGCTAAAAAAAGATTAGAAAAAGATTTGCGTATTGCTTCAATTGCGTTAACGCAAAATGCCATAGTAGTCACGCGAAATTATCAGGACTTTTCTCAAGTGTCAAATTTACAGTTAGATAATTGGGTAGATTAATTATTTATTTTAATAGTTAATGCGATCGCTTTTTGGCAAGACTTTGACAAATTGCTTAATTTGGGTACATTTTTTTTTAACGGCTCAAAGAAAACTCTCGAACACATAATTGCGCTGATACTCAACAACCTTAATGTTTTCCAAAGCTTGTTTTTTATACTAGACAGGTAACTTATATGAAATCTAAAAAAGAATGCTACAAATAAATTATGACGAGGAGATAGGGAGATAGGGAGAGTTAATTCGAGTTAAAATCTCAGGATTTCTAGCTACATAACGAGATAAAGCTGTGGCAGACATAAAAGTTATTTACCTCGAATTTACTGTTGTATTCAGTTTATCAGCTTAGTTTCATGGTTTAATATGGCGATCGCTCTATGTATTTGCTTGAAAATGGTAAACTATGATGACTAATATATAGCTCATTATTAAATTCCTAATCATGTCTACTGTTACTAATATTGGCACGCTAGTTATTTGCTCTCCAAATATTCGTAACGGTCGTCCTACGATTGCGGGAACGAGAACATCCGTTAGTAGAGTAGTTGTCTTATACAAACAGGGTGCAAATGCCGAAGAAATTGCCCGTCGTATGAGCCATTTAAATCTTGCCCAAGTTTATGCTGCTTTGGCTTACTACCACGCTAACCAAGATGAAATTGAAGCAGATTTAGCCGAAGAAGACGCTGAATACTGGAAGCTTGCATCATTACACGCTGAAAAAGCTTAACTAACCTCAACTGGTGTTGTAAATGAGCAAGATCCTTTTGTATATTGACGAGGACTCAATGGATGATGACTTTGTAAGGGTATTAAGATCTCGCAATGCTGATGTTTTGACAGTTGCGGATGCTCGAATGTTGCATAAGTCGGATGAAGAACAGCTAGATTGGGCAAGACAAAACAATCGAGTTATTTTTAGTTTTAATATCCGAGATTTTTATCGATTGCATACCGCCATAATTGGACAAGGTTTATCTCACCCAGGAATTATTTTAGCTCCACAACAACGTTATGGAATTGGTGACTTAATGAAGGGTGTATTAAAGTTGATAAACACTAAGTCTTCAGAAGAAATGCCAGGACAAATAGAGTTTCTAAGTAATTGGATTTAAACTCATTTAGACTATCTATCTGTATCGATTGGCGTTGTGATTTTTCAGTATAGCGATCGCGCTTTATATCTACTTTTTAAAACTCATGCAATTGAAATTGTATTTCAGTTCTCATATCTTCACACAAAAAAACCTTGGCATATATGCATATATAACACTACGCATTATAGTTAGGACATTTTGATTTCTGTTTCATCCCTCATCCCTCATCCCTCATCCCTCATCCCTCATCCCTCATCCCTCATTCCTCATCCTTACGAGAAGCGTAACTTAACTTGTCCTAACATAACCTTGTACGGCTATATATACCAAGGTCTTGTAGGAGAGTTGAATGTTGAACGAAAGTTGAAATCTGATGTTTGGGTAAATATTACATCGCATTACATCGCCGTATCAAGGCTCATTCGGCAGTTTAAACTAGCAAGATTAGCTAACTACGAAGGAAATCAAAACCAATGCTGATACTAATAATGTAGCGATCGCTGCTTGCTTGAGGTAGCGTTTTTGTTCGTAAATACTAGGATACTCGGCATAGGTCATCTTGGGTTCTGTCGCGTAGTTGTTGAGAGTTCCGTTATCTAGCTGAGTGGTGGTATACATAGTGCCCCCTGTTTTTATGTATTTCTCTATGTAAACCAAGTTAACAAACAAAATCAATTTTTGTAAAGTTTATTTGACAAATACTTTTTTATAGTATCCATAAGTGGAATTAATCAACACTTTAATGACTGACATTACGCAGTACGTACCAAAAATTAGTGTTGTTGGTCGTTAGTTGAATATCTACTACGTGCGCCATAGTTATTTAAAATCATGTCAGGGCTTGTACCTGCTAGCCTTGCAATAGTTGCCACATCTATTCCTACTCTTACAAGGCGTGTAATTCCTGAATGTCTCAAACTATAAAATTTCAGGTACTCATGAATTTTTTATTGGTAGACGCACCACCTTAAACGTTTTTTAAAGCTATTTTTTGCTATGGTTTGTACCAATGATTAAGTTCAATTCAATCTAGCGGGTAATTAATGAGCAATATCTTAATTAGCAATGATGACGGCATTTTTGCTCTGGGAGTGCGGACTTTAGCTAATACCTTGGCGCAGGCTGGTCATCAGGTGACAGTTGTTTGTCCTGACCGCGAGCGTTCGGCTACAGGGCATGGATTGACATTACATCAGCCCTTAAGAGCCAAAGAAGTTGATTCTATTTTTGATAACAATGTCATTGCTTGGTCATGTTCAGGAACCCCAGCCGATTGTGTTAAGTTCGCCCTCAGCGCCGTAATGAAGACCCGTCCTGATTTTGTCTACTCGGGAATTAATCATGGACCAAATCTTGGTACTGATGTTTTATATTCTGGTACAATATCCGCTGCTATGGAAGGAGCTTTAGACGGGATTCCTAGTGTGGCATTTAGTTTAGCCAGTTTTTCCAATTATGAATTTCAGCCTGCTGCCGATTTTGCCCTTAAATTGATTCGGCACCTAGCAAATAACAATTATCCCAAGCCCCCATTATTAAGCATCAATATCCCTCCTGTAGAGTCTTCTGAAATAGCAGGAGTTTTAGTTACCCGTCAGGGTTTGCGTCGCTATATTGAGAAATTTGAACAGAGACTTGATCCTCGTGGCAAAAGTTACTATTGGCTTGAGGGAGAGATTGTAGAAGATATAGAACAGCCAGAAGATCTTAATTTACCACCGCATATCCTGACCGATGTTCAAGCAATCCGCGATCGCTTTATAACTGTTACGCCGCTGCAATACAATCTAACGGATGCCTCAATTACCAAACATCTTTACCAACAAGATTTTTTTAATTAATGTTCTAAGGGATACTAATTAAACTAAAGTGTATCAAAAATTAATTTGGTAATTTTAATTGATCATATTTTCTAACATTATTGCGATCGCCCAACGAGAGTTACAGGGGTATTTTGCCTCACCTTTGGCTTATATTATTGCCGCAGTGTTCTGGTTTATTTCTGGCTTCTTTTTTGTAGAAATCTTAATTGGCGAACAAGGTATTATTCAGCAGATTGCCGTGAGTCAAAGTATGGGAGCGGATCTAGGTTCTATTGATGTTGCCAGAGAATTTATCAACTCCTTTTTAGCTATTTTGGGTTCTTTATCTTTGTTAATTGTACCGCTACTAACTATGGGACTTTATGCCGAAGAAAGAAAACGCGGTACTTTAGAACTTTTAGCAACTTCACCAATTACCAATTGGGCTGTAGCACTAGGAAAACTATTGGCAGTAGTTATGCTATTTTGCTTCATGATTTTACCAGCATTAATTTATGAAGCGATCGCTTTAAGTGCAGCTCAACCAGCAATTCCCCCCGCAGTCCCTTTACTAGCTCATTTCGGATTAATTCTACTAGTAGCTAGTTTGCTGTCTTGGGGCATGTTTATTTCTTCTGTTACCGACAGTACAATTCTTGCAGCAGTATTAACCTTGGGATTAGTTTTAGTTACCTGGTTGATCGAATTAATTGCCAGTAGTTTTGGCGGTACTATCCGAGAAGCGCTACTACACTTTTCTCTAATTGAAAGCTATAACAATTTGGTTCAAGGAGTTGTCAATCTTAGTGACTTTATTTTGTTTTTCAGCTATGTATTTTTAGGTCTATTTCTGACAGCCCAGTCTATTCATACTCTCCGACTAAACCGTTAACAATGAACAATGAACAATGAACAATGAACAATGAACAATGAACAATGAACAATGAACAATGAACAATGAACAATGAACAATGAACAGCTAAATGATAAATAACAAATAATAACCGTTGAATGAAATGACCAGAATCATAATCTTCTTGTTAGGTATTACTTTGTGTATCGCGGGAGCAGTAAACTCAATTATTACTGAAGCCTGGACAGCGCCAGCAATATTGTTGATTATTTCTGGAATATTTTTCTTAATATTGGGACTATGGCTATGGGGAAATCAGTATCGGTTTTGGCAACGTCGTTCAACCCGCTCAGGATTAGGCTCAATCGCTAAGATAGCAGCGGTTTTGATCGCTATTGGCTTGTTAAACTGGCTAGTAGTCAGTAACAATCGACGTTGGGACTTTTCAGAAAATCAAGTTTATACTCTGGCTCAACAATCCCAGGTAATAACTGCCCAATTGGAACAACCCCTAGAAGTAATAATTTTTGATCGTGGGATCAATTCAGAATTAGAAAATCTGCTTCAAAATTATCGTCGCTATAGCGATCAGTTTCAGTATAAATTTGTTAATCCTGAGCAAGAAATCGGATTAGCACAACAATTCGGCGTACAGTCTTTAGGAGAAATATATCTCCAGTATGGTGACAAAAGACAAAAGCTAGAAACTGGCAACCCAGCAATCGGCGAACTAGTTACTGAAACCAAGCTAACCAAAGCTATTGAAAAAATAAAGCGCGATCGCCCGATTAACATCTATTTTTTACAAGGACATGGAGAAGCACCTTTAGATATGGTTGAAGGTGGTTTGGCACAGGCGGTCAAGAATCTAGAAGATAAGGGTAATACTGTCCAAACCTTAAACTTAGCCAGCCAAGGAGCAATTCCCGATAATGCCAACTTAATTGTTATTGCTGGTGCCAAGCGCCAACTTTTGGTGGGAGAAGTTGAAACCTTGCAACAATATCTTCTCAATGGCGGAAATATACTATTGCTCTTAGTACCCAATATAAATCTTGGTATTATGCCAATTTTAGATAACTGGGGAATTGAGCTAGATGAACGGTTAATCGTCGATGGTTCAGGTTCTGCTAGCGTCATGGGTTTTGGTCCTGCGGTGGCTGTTGTCAATAACTACGGAGAACATCCCATTACAGCTAGTTTTGGTAACGGAATTTCTTTATTTCCTGAAACCAGACCAATCAAAGCTCTAGAAAAGCCAGATATTACTAATACGACTCTGGCACTTACCGAGCAACAAACTTGGGCGGAAAGTGATCTGCGAGCAGAGCAAATTTCTTTTGATGAAACCCTTGATCTGCCTGGTCCTTTAGATGTTGCGATCGCTTTTGAGCGCTCACAACCACAATCATCTCGCCTGGTCGTTTTTGGGAGTACTACCTTTGCTACTAACGGCTGGTTTGAACAGCAGCTCAACGGTGATCTTTGGCTAAATTCCATCAGTTGGCTAGTGGGAGAAGACCGAGATATTCTGACGATCCGACCCAGAGAAGCTACTAATCGTCGCATCATCCTCAGCCCACTACAGACGATAATTATTAAATCGTTAGCTTTACGAATTATGCCCCTAATCGCTCTGATAACAGGAGTTTATTTATGGTGGCGAAGAAGATAAGCTGTCACGCATTTGATTTGCTTATTTTGGTTGACTAGGGGACTAGAGGACTTTTAGGGGTAGGTTTTTAATAAACTAGCAGAAAGACACTCGTGAAGCCTCTGTGCCCTGCTTGCGCGAGGACTGAGCATCTGGTAAGACACACTTCCCGATAGAGACAGCTACTCGTATCCCAGATAGCCCTGCTTCTAGGCGAACGTCAGGGACTTTTGCCATAACGCTCCTCTAACTCATTTCTGGCTAGAGCTTGTAGAAACAAAATTCTTATATTTAGTTGCCATTTTGCTTGCTCCCTACTATTACTTATCGGGCTACACAAGTCTTACAGGGTCGGCTGTTACCTTATTACATTGGTCTTGTATCTACCCCAGTAACCCAGCTTTCTGCCTCTGGAGGGCAATAGTGCCTTTGTATCTAGAAAAATTATACCATACAGCTTCGCTTTACCCAGTCGCCCTAACCCAGGCTTCGGAAAAGCCGAAGCCTGAGAGTGCGGGCTGATTGCCTGTTCAAATTCAAAAAGGTAAAAATTTGAGGGAAAAATAGAATCCACTTTCTTGTAGGGAATTTCCTGGTAAATCTTGAGCTTCAATTAAAGGAATGCCCCAGTCTAGACGCGCAGTCAGCAGATCTTTAAGAGAAAACTGTAACCCTAATCCTAAAGATAGTAGAGTGTTATCATCTAAAGCTAGCCGATCCGAGTTCCAAACCCGACTAAAATCAAAGAAA
>JBCCDL010000273.1:0-7416 GCA_039030815.1 Cyanobacteria bacterium P01_A01_bin.83
AAAAAAAATATTTGCCAATTTTTTTAATTAAAAAATAAAACTTATAATCTTTCATTGTGGTCCAACCCGCTAGCGCGTTTTCGACCCTTCTTAGTTGAATAATTATTCAACTAAGAAGATAAAAGTTGCCTTGTATAACTAAGGTCAAAAAGTTTTTAATAATAAATAGAAATCGAAGTAAAATTAAGTATTTAAGCCATTTGTAGAATTGACATAGCTTTTAGTCCTCTTTGATAATGAGGCAATTTATGAGGTGTTAAATTCATCATGTTTTCAATAAGATCTACTAAAAAATCCCAAGCAATAATCCACAAATTCCCATAAAGACCTAGCCAAAAATTACTATGACGACGAGAATTTCTTTGAGCTTCACTCAGACGAGCAACATATTTTTGATATCCTGAATTTTTAATGGACTTTCCTTTAATAACTGAAGCAGTATAAGCTAGAGCAATCAATAAAATAAGATTAGTTAAACGTTGATTATTGGCTCGACTTCCTTCAAGATTATAACCACCACTCTTACAATCTTTAAACATAGCCTTAATTCCCATTCGACTCCGATAAATTTGAATAACTTCTTCAAGATTATCCAAATTAGTTAACAGATACCAAGGTTCTTTTTCGAGTTTGTTTTTATATTTTCTTTTCCAATATGATGCTAAATTAAAATAACCAAAACCTTTTTTCTTGGTAATATTGATTTTACTCAAAAATACTTTAGTTCCTGGAACTATTCCTAATGCAGAAAGTTTTTGATGCTTGCTTTTATGCTTTTTAAAGTGCGTACCCTGTTTTTGACGAAAGATAAAATAAATAGGACTGGGGGATTTCTTATTTTTATTTTTGAGCCAATAAGATAATTCTACACCGTGAAATTCCCTGTCTCCGAGTAAGACTAATTCATACTTTTTAAATAAACGTAATATTGGTTTAATAACAGCTTGTTGTTCTCTTAAATTAGTACTTCCTCTTTTATTTAAGACTTGCCAATATAGGGGGATAGCTCGCTTTTTATAAATGACTGCTATGACTAAAATGTTGTTATTTTTCCATTGAGTTCGATCTAAAGTGACAATTAATCGTCTCCCATCTTTAAATTCTTGTTGAATAATCAGTTGGACTAATGGGAACCAAAACAAAGGTAAACTCAAAGAAGATAATGTTAGAAATCTTTGAAGATGTTTTCGACGGCTTTCATATTTGATAGGTAAAGGAAAGCAAGCTGCAAGTCTTTCTATTTTTACAGTTTTTTGGACAGTTAGTAACCAAATTAAAATTTTTAGAGTGGGAATTTGAGTTGCAGTTAAACAAAGTTTAATCTGGGATTCGTATAATGGTAGTAGTTTCATTATTATCGGTCTATTTTTATTAGTTCAGACCGATATTTTTTATCATAAAATCACCTTTCAGAATCAAGTATTTAATTGACAAAAAAATCAACTCGAATAGGGGTGGTGGTCGCAGCGCGACCACCGACCCCAAAAATGATTATCATTCTCTACAAAGAACTTGATTTTATTCACAACTTGAAGACGCTCATCTCTTCTTTAAGTAAGGGTTTGGGGTGCTTGTCACCCCGTGAGATTAGAATGCTTTAAAATTAATCTCTCAAAGTATCTATCAAGGTTAAATTTATTTAAGTAATGCTTTTTTATGTTGATTTGATATTTATCTTAAAGCTAAGAGCTGATAGCGCAGGGCTTGCGACCAACCCGCCTAATCACGAGGCTGCGACGCTACGCGCCGTGCAGCTACGAACTAATAACTTTTAAGCGAAGCGTCTTGGTGAGCATTACATGCGGGCATAGCCCTTTGTTTGCGACATGCGGCGTGGCAAAGCGCGACAACGCGGTCTTGGGGGTCTCCCCCATGAGCGATTGTCGCAAGAAGCGCCTTTGTGACTAGGCGCGGGCACATGCGGGACAGGAGCTATCGCTCCAAGTCGCGACATGCGGCAAACTCTCGCCTTTGTTAGCGACGCTTGCTTGCTCCGCAAGCTGTGCCCTTTGTCACCGCTAATTCACATCAAGCGTATATTAGTTATCAATAACTGCCGATTCCTTATTATCTGCCAAGCGATTGAATAGAGTCGCACTGGCTTCATTTAAACCAACTACCTGAACTTCGGCACCGTTACGGCGAAATTTACTCACTGCTTTATCAACTGTTTCTACTGCACCCTGATCCCAAAGGTTTGCCTGGGTTAAATCGATGGTGACGCGATCGACTAGTTCCCTAAAATCAAAAGATCGTAGAAACTCTTCTTTCGATAAGAAGAAAATTTGACCAGCTACTTTATAAATACGGTGGGTACCATCATCACTCAAAGTCTTATCTACAAATACGAGTAAAGCAATCTTACGGGAAAAGAACACCGTACTCATGACAATTCCCGTGGCTACTCCCAAAGCAAAATTGCGGGTAAAAATAGTGACAAACATAGTAGCTAACATCACCGCCGTTTCTGTGGGGGGAATACGGGTCATATTTCTAAAAGATGACCAGCGGAATGTACCGATAGAGACCATAATCATCACTGCCACCAGTGCCGCCATGGGCATTTGTTTGACCCAATCTTGCAAGATCAAAATGGCAAATAATAAAAAGATACCTGCTGAAAGAGTTGATAATCGACCTCGACCACCCGACTGGACGTTGATCACCGATTGCCCAATCATGCCACAACCTGCCATCCCGCCAAAAAAAGCGGTAACGATGTTAGCAATGCCTTGTCCTTTGGCTTCTTGATTTTTATCACTGGGAGTATCAGTCAAATCGTCTACCAAGGCAGCCGTCAGAAACGAAGCTAATAAACCAACGATCGCCATGGTCAAAGAATAGGGCAAAATAATCTGTAGGGTTTCCAGATTCAATGGCACGTTTGGCAAAGCAAATGCAGGGAAGGTAGTTGGTAATTCTCCCATGTCTCCTACTGTCGGGACTTCCAGCTTAAGAGCGATCGCCGCTATGGTCATTACTGCCAAAGCTACCAGGGGAGAAGGCACAGCTTTAGTAAAGCGAGGCAAAATATAAATGATTGCTAGAGAAAGCAGGGTCAAAATATAAACTGTAACGGGGACGTTAGTAAGCTGCGGTAACTGAGCTAGAAAAATCAGCACCGCTAAGGCATTGATATAGCCAATCATCACCGCCCTGGGGACATATTTCATTTGGCGACCTAGTTTGAGTACCCCAAATATCACCTGTATGACTCCTGTTAAAACAGTAGCCGCTAAAAGATACTGTAAACCATGGTCTTTAACCAAATCGATCATCAGCAACGCCATAGCGCCAGTGGCAGCGGAAATAGATGCTGGTCGTCCGCCTAAAAAAGCTGTCAACACCGCAATAACAAATGAGGTATAAAGTCCTACCTTGGGATCAACTCCCGCAATAATCGAAAAAGCGATCGCTTCAGGAATCAACGCCAATCCTACTACTGCTCCTGCTAGCAGGTCTTGTCTAGTATTAAAAAACCACTCTCGTCGAAAATATTTTAGGTTCAATTAAGCTTCCTCAAGTAATCAAGTCTAAGTAAACACAACTTTGGTTTAAGCTATTGTGTTTTCAAATAAGATATATATTAGACCTCTTGCACGAATAATTTTGTAAATGCTCAAACACAATTTAGGATGTGCGATTTAGAAAATTAATACTAATCGCTGAAACCTTAAAATTTCGTATTCATGCAAGAGATGCCATGAACTGTCGTTCACAACCCAGGGATAAAAATAGAATGTTTAACGAATTTACATTGTTCTAGCTTCTATTTTCAAGACAGGTCTATTACTTCATAATTTTGCAGCAGAGAGAGCAAGCTCTATAAGAATGACTCGCTTCTTTGAGGCGATTGATAATGGTTGAATGATCGCCTTGGTTACTTTGGGGATCACGACCATAGCTATTTAGTTGCGATAATCGTTTTGCTTGATTACGAAAAGATTTATATTGATAACAGACAGTGTATCTCAAGCTGTCGGACGATTGCGAGGCTAGCCGTAGGCATCGCTTACATTAATTGATATTATATTTCTAATTTTAAATACTTATAAGTAGTTATATAACTAGTCGGAAAATCCTAAAATGACATAGAATCGTCATTTTGTTGACACATTTGATTGTTAATCTAAGCCTAATCGTTTTTTTTATAATTAGGCAGATGAAAGCACTTTTTAAACCCAAAGCATTACTAGGCAGCATTACCAAACTAGGAGAATTATCTGACAAAAGCAGTGTATCAATCAAAAGTGAATCTGCCAGTAATTCTAATTATGCTGTAGTTGTCTTTGCTCATCATCGAGATGTTAAAGTTGCCCTAGATGATTTGGACAATGCAGGTTTTTCTCATGACTGGATTAGTTTGATCGCCCGTAAAGCAAAACAACATTCATGGTATCCCGAGTTAAATGTCAATGACGATTTTGAGCCAGCTAAATTTAACTTTAACCAAATTGCTCAAGAGTTTTTCTGCCGTTTATTCCGAAGAGGCAAGTATTTGGTTTTGATTGAAGGCGATAAATATGATGTCAATTCCGTCAGCAAAATTATGGCACGTCGCCAAGGACATGCTGAAGCTTGGTACTTTCAATCTCTTTAGGCAATGTTTAATTAAATAAACTATTAAGAACGTAAATCAGTTTTCGGCTTGAAGCTTTGAGCTATAGATCTGACCGCCTAATATTTATTCAAGGGAGGCTAAACATTCAAGCACTTCAACTATTTATCTCGCTGAGCACGTTATAATCGCCGTTTAAGTAAGTGGGCAAAATAATTAATAAGACTCGAATGTGAAGTTTTATTCCCAGTCCCTAATCTCAGTCATTAACTACAAAATAAAACAAAGTATTATTAATTATCTAGAAATGCTTTTTTTACTCCATAAGCTGCCATTCCAAATACAGCGCCTACTAATCTATAATCTAAATTGAAATTATTAATATCATCACATTTAAGTATTATGGCAGGTATCAAAAAAGGCTCTTTGGTTCGTGTAGTCAAGGATCAGCTAGAAGGTAGTTTAGAGGCTAAGGCGAGTGATGTTCGCTTACCTTCCTATCTGTTTGAGAGTAAGGGAGAAATTCTAGACGTGAATGATGACTATGCGCTGGTTCAGTTCTATGTACCAACGCCTAATATTTGGTTGCGTTTGGATCAACTAGAAGAAGCAAAGTAAATACTGGTTACTGAGGTTGATATTTTTTTACCATCGACACAGAGTATTGCTGAATTAGACACAATTATTGGTTGGGTTTTAAATGATCACAGCATATAGGAAGCCAGACAGTAAAAATAGTATTTTTTGGTTGACTGGTCAATTCTATTGACCCATAATGCTTCTCAATAATTTCCTGAGTGATATGCAGACCCAATCCGCTACCTTCTCCTGCTGGCTTGGTAGTGTAGAAAGGGTCAAATATTCGGTCTTGAATTTCTGGGGGAATACCGCTTCCCGTATCAGCAATACTGATTTTGATGCGCTCGCCTACTTGCTCAGTAGTAATTGTCAGCGTACCCTCTTGCTCCATTGCCTGAATGGCGTTATGAATTAGATTTGTCCATACTTGCATTAGTTCATCGGGATGGCACCAGATTTGAGGAATGGTTTGATATTGACGCACTAGTTCAATATCTCTTTTGATCTGATTGTGATAAATCTGCAAGACGGTTTCAATGCCATCAGTTACCAGAACTAGTTGTGGTTCTCCAGTCAGATCTTGTCGGACATAATTTTTTAGAGCGTAAACTATTTTAGAAGCGCGATCAACTGCCGTTTGAATAATGTGATTGTTAGTAATTAAGCGAGTCAGGTCGTAAGCTAATTTTAAGATCCAGTTAACTTCTGAGTGGGTTAATAAAGGCAAAAATGGCGATACATTGTCATAAATTCCTAAGTCGATTAAAGTATCAGCAATTTGACGACTATTAGCAATTTCTAATTCTTGTAACTGTTTGTTTAGTTGGCGTTTGAGGGGACGTTTTTCCCCAGAAGTAAGTAAACTGTTGTTATCGATGACATTATAAACTAGCTGAAAAAAACAATATTGCTCTGACTCACTTAAGTATTTGTTTAATAGTGGCAATTGCCTAATAGATTCTCTAACCGCTTTATCCGTATTGCCCGCCGAGGCTTGAATTGCTCCCAACGGCGTATTTATTTCATGAGCAACTCCCGCCACTAATTGACCCAAAGCCGCCATTTTTTCTTGCTGAACTAATTGTGACTGGGTTTGCCGTAATTTAGCAATAGTCTGTTGTAATGCTTTTGCTTTCTTTTGCGACTGTTGATGAGATTGTTGCAGGGCTATTTGTTGCGCTTTAATTAATTTGTTGGCTCTTTTAATTAGTGCCAATAAAATTAAATACAACAATCCTAATGTTGAACCGACAATCAAAGTAACACGAAATTGAGCGCGAGATATCTTGTTAATTAAGGGAGTCACATCGTTGTAAAGTTCAAAAACCCCTTCGATTTTTCCCGCATTATTTATAATAGGTACGTAGCTAGAAAGCAGGTTGCGGTCTGCGATTTGACCTTTAATTGCCTTAAAATTATCTCGATGGTCTAGTTCGGTCTTGACTTTTACTGTCATCGCCGTGATGAAACCTGTCGCTTGACTTTTATCTTGACCAATTTGCTGGGTATCGGTAGAAAAAATAGTCATTCCGTCCAGATTGTAGACTTTGATTTTGACCAGGGACAAACCTTTGGTTTGATATTCAACTATATTTTGCAATATATCAACTTCAGACTGAGTAGACAATTCCTCTTTACTCAACCTGAGAGATTTATATAAATAGGGTTTTAAGGTTGACTGCAAGGAATTTGCCAAAGCTTGAGTCAAAGCCGCATTTTCCTTCTCACTAATGGTAATCAGATTAGCAATAGCATGGCGACGGTAAGCATAACTAAGGATGGCAGTAGCTACCAAGAAGAAAGCCAGACTAGTAACACTGAAGTAACGCAACAGTCTAAAATTACCTTTACTTTTACCTAATGACGTATCCGCAGCTTGAGTAACTTCAGAAGCTATTTTAGATTGCTGGACTGGAAACAACTTATCTAAAAAAATTTGCCCCCAATGTCTGTGATCATAATTGCTCATCGGTTATGGTCTCACTTTTATAATTAAAACTGAGAATTCCCAAAACAGAGCTTAAAGTCTTTGTCAGTGTCAAAGAGATATAGCTATAAGCTGAAGAATTTATTGCTATCAATTAAGCCCATAACCGAAATCAAATTACATCAAGTTACCCCCCTCAAGGCTTTTCTTAGTGCAGTCCCTCTGGTAGATTAATCCTAGCCCCAAAATTTAAATTTATCTTTAGACTTGGGTAATTTTTATTAATTTATTTAAGAAGCAATTAGGAGGAAAGTCGCTGTGGCTAAGAAGACTGTCGCCAGTTTAACTGAAG
>JBCCDL010000274.1:0-7405 GCA_039030815.1 Cyanobacteria bacterium P01_A01_bin.83
AACTTAATCTTCAATCATAAAATTATGTCTCGACATCAGGCAAACAATCAAAGTATTAATTTTCATATCCCTAAATTTTATTACGATCTTTCGTAATGCGACCAAACTGAAATTACCTTGATGATTTTATTCTCTTCTTCGATTGAGTAAACTAAACGATGTTTAATATTAATACGCCGAGAATAATAACCTTGTAAATTGCCAGACAGTTTTTCGTAGGGAGGTTGATATGGATTTTGTCTGAGAATTTCAATTAACTGAATAAGATTAGAGGTAAGATTTGCCGAACGCAATTTCTTAGCATCTTTAAGAGCATTTTTACTAAACTGAATCGTCCAGAGCATTTAACTCATTCATAAATTCTGCTTCTGATACCCATTCATCCTCCATTTCTGCTTTTTGAATAGACTCAACCAATCCTGGTATTGATTGTAAATATAGTGTTTCTTGCAAACTTTCCCAGTCATTTTTAGAAATTAGAACCCCGTCTCC
Source organism: Cyanobacteria bacterium P01_A01_bin.83 (assembly GCA_039030815.1). Taxonomy (GTDB): domain Bacteria; phylum Cyanobacteriota; class Cyanobacteriia; order Cyanobacteriales; family Xenococcaceae; genus Waterburya. The sequence continues at coordinate 493 of JBCCDL010000274.1, forward strand.
TTTACGAGAAGTAATAATACAGGGTTTACTCTCCTGATTTACTTGTTCTAACAACTTAAATAGATTAGCCCTAGCCTGGCTAGCGTTATGAATATCCATAGACTTTACAGAAATAATTGTACTATTTATTGTACCGTTTTTGACAATTGTTTTCTAGCGATCGCTTTTTAGCCACGGTTCAATTACCCAACGTGCGATTTTTTCAAGGATTATACTGAAATTCTTTTAACCCAGTTAAAACAGTAAATGAAGGTAAATCTGTATTTTCTAATTGTTTAATTGATAAATGTGGAGCTTTAAATTTTAATCTAATACTGTAATTTTGAATTACAAAGTTTATAGTTTAGCCTGTCATTTATCAAATTGCCAAAGACTAATCTTGCTTGACAATATTCTAATAGAGAGCTTACTAAGAGCAAGTACTTATATTCAATTGTTCATTTGTTTTATCTGGTTATAATATTTGTATTACTTTATTCCTAAAATCATGTACAAAATTAAAAACGGAGAACCAACAATATCCGATTTAGCAGCAGCTACATGCGGACAAGTCCTTTGTGGCTATGGGTTGGCAAATAATCACCCTTTTATAGACGGTAATAAGCGAACAGCGTTTATGACTATGTGTACTTTTTTGGGTCTAAATAACTATTGGTTGGAAGTAGATGAGATGGAAGTAGTGGTTAAAATGGAAGGTTTGACAATGGGTAATGAAACTCAAGAATCTATTGCTTTATGGTTAAAAGAAAACTCCACTTTAGATCTTTAAGCTATGAGTAATCACTCGATAATTAATCTTGAAAAATTAGCAGAGAAACTAAAGCAATCATTAGGCATTATTCAAAAAAAAGATATTCAAACTGTTAGTAAAATTTTAGATTTACAGGCAAATCGTCAAGTTTTAGTGGGTGATGATTGTGCGGCTATTCCTGATAATGATGGCTATTTACTTCTGGCAGCAGAGGGCATGTGGCATGTATTAGTCGAAGAAGATCCATGGTTTGCGGGTTGGTGTGCGGTGATGGTTAATGTGAGTGATATTGCAGCTATGGGGGGAAAAGCGATCGCAATTGTTGATACGATTTGGACTGAAGATAGTGCTAAAGCCAGACCATTATTAGCAGGAATGAAAGCTGCTGCCCAAGCTTTTGGGGTGCCAATTGTCGGAGGACATACTAATTTTAAAAGTGCCTACAATGCTCTGAGTATTGCTATTCTAGGACGGGCTGAAAAATTAATTAGTAGTTTTGCAGCACAGCCAGGAGATTTGTTAATTATGGCAATCAATTTGCAAGGTGATATGCATCCTCAATTTCCCTTTTGGAATGCTGCTACTAAAGCCGATCCGAGACAACTGCAAGCAAATTTAGAAATTCTACCTTATTTAGCCGAGAAAGATCTATGTCGTGCTGGTAAGGATATTAGTATGGGGGGCATTATTGGAACTTTATTAATGTTAATTGAAACTTCCAGTTGTGGTGCCGTTTTAGATTTAGATAGTATTATTCCTCCTGTAGATATAGAGTTGGAAACCTGGCTGCTTTGTTTTCCTAGCTATGGCTTTTTATTATCCATCTATCCTCACAATTTAGATTTAGTAAGACATAAGTTCAGCAAACAAAACATTTCCTGCAATGTAGTTGGTGAAATCAGACAAGGCTCCCAATTAATATTACAATCAGCGTCAGCGTCTCATTTATTTTGGGATTTTAGCTATGATAAGTTTATCAGCAGTTAAAGATTATTAATTACAAATCACAAGCATCCTAATTTCTACCAAAAAATTGTTTTAAAGTGTGTTTCTATACTAGAAAATTATAGTTTTAAAGCTGCTGCGTAAATCTAATTTACATTCATTAACAGTTTTAGTTTTAGAGAAAGAAATGGCTACCCTACAGCAAAAAAGAGTAGAAAATATAGAAGGTAATTTCTATGTAGATTCTAGCTGCATCGACTGTGATACCTGCCGTTGGGTTGCTCCCAGGGTATTTAATCGACAAGCCTCTCAATCTGCGGTGTATCATCAACCAATCACCGTACAAGAAGAGATGTCGGCAATGCAGGCATTATTAGCTTGTCCCACAGCATCCATTGGTACAGTAGACAAACCCCAAAAAATTAAACAGGCACAGCAAACTTTCCCCATCGCGATCGCAGATAACGTATACTATTGTGGTTATCATTCCGCCGCTTCCTTTGGTGCCGCTAGCTATTTTATACAACGACCTGAAGGCAATATTTTAGTTGATTCTCCTCGTTTTACGCCGCCGTTGGTCAAGCAAATAGAAGCAATGGGGGGTATAAAATATATGTACCTTACTCATCAAGATGATGTAGCCGATCACAACAAGTTTCAGCAGCATTTCCAATGTGAGCGTATTTTACATCAAGCAGAGATTAAACCTGACACCGCTAACGTTGAAATAAAACTATCGGGACAAGATTTAGTTGAGCTAGATTCAGATCTTTTAATTATTACTGTTCCTGGACATACTAAAGGTCATACAGTGTTGCTGTATCAAAATAAGTTTTTGTTTACAGGCGATCATCTAGCTTGGTCGCCCTATCTTGAGCAACTATATGCCTTTCGCCGTTTTTGTTGGTATTCCTGGGCAGAACAAATCAAATCAATGGAAAAACTGGCTGATTATCAGTTTGAATGGGTATTGCCTGGTCATGGGCGACGTTATCACGGTACTATTGCCGAGACGAAGCAGCAAATGCAGCAGTGTGTCGAGTGGATGAAACAGCAGTAGTCATAAATAAAAATGGCGTTGCTGATTTAAAGTATGAAACTGAAAAGTAATCTGTTCGTAGCTTTAAGCTTTAAGCTCTACCCATGTTAAGGTGAGCGTTTGTACTAAGATAATTTGGTAATATTCAACGAAATAAAAGGGTTATCGAAAATTTTTTTGATTCGTAGAGTGGGCATTGCCCACCCTACCACCACTGTCTCTATTTATTAAAAAGCAATCGCGTCTTGAAAACCTTGTAAATTCGATCTAGTATTCTTGTTCACCTTAACAGGGCTAGCTTTAAGCTCTAAGCCCTTTAATCAATCTGCTGATTTAAGAAAATTGTAGAATCATCCCACGGTTCAGCAACGCCATAAAAATAAACTTGATTTGTTTCAGTCTTCTCCATGGGATCTAAATTAGTTTAGTCTTAATCAAATCAAATCTTCACCCAAAAATTCTCTAATCTCTTTATCCTTTAATAAGCAACTATTATCAGCTTTTAAACAATTTTTAAACTCAGTGGCATCAGATAATACTGCTACAAGATGCTTACTATCAGATTGTGACTGTCGCAGTTGTTTAACTTCTTGTTCTAAAGATTCAATACGGTCAACCAGAGTACGAATTACAGCCGCCTCCGAATCAGGTAAATTACCGTGTTCTAGAGGATCAACCTTGACTCCCGAACGGTAAACTATTCTGCCAGGAATACCGACAACTGTACAGTTAGAAGGGACATCACGCAGTACTACCGAACCTGCACCAATACGAACATTGTTACCAATCTGGATGTTGCCTAAAACTTTTGCACCACCACCAACGACCACGTTTTCGCCTAAAGTGGGATGACGTTTCCCTGATTCTTTGCCCGTTCCACCAAGGGTAACTCCCTGATAGATTAATGAGTAGTCGCCGACAATTGCCGTTTCACCAATCACGACTCCCATTCCGTGATCAATAAACACTCCCTGACCAATCTGCGCTCCTGGATGGATTTCAATTCCCGTAAAGAAGCGCGCTAAATGGGAAACTAGTCTGGGAAAAAAAGGAATCCCTACTTTGTAGAGCCAGTGGGCAATGCGATGTAAGAATAAAGCCTGTAACCCTGGATAACAAACCAGAACCTCAAGCCAGTTGCGGGCTGCTGGGTCGCGTTCAAAAATGATGCGAAAGTCAGCTACTAGTGAGGAAAGCATCGGTTATTATCCTTAGTTAATTAACATTTAAGTGTTGACCCAACCATTCTATCTTTTTCATGGCATTTGTGAACTCTCCAATGTGGTGTAATATCACTCCAGATTTTTCTGTCTTCTGATATATTCCCTATCTCAGGCTAATCCTTTATGGAGTTTAAAGCGTTTTTACAACTTCTGCCTGGTTAATCAGCCATTTTCCTTGCTGACGAACTAACTGATAGCGCACCAGCAAATTATCGTCATAGGACTGACTCTGATCAAGCTGTCCTGATTGATAATGTTTTGCCACTTCCTGAACTTCAGCTTCGACCGTGGCTTGATTGCGATCTTGGGGATTGATTTTTGCCGATCGCATAGTTATTTTATGTTCATATTCTCGATAGAGATTTTCTTGCTGATAAACTTTAGCTCGCTCGCGCCAGGTGGTTAACAGCGGTTCTGCCAAAATTTGATTAAGCTGGTCAATCTGATGTTCTTGACCAAAAGCAGCAGATTTACTCTGGAGCCAGGTTTGAATTACTTGCTGTGATTGACTAGTTAGGGTTACTTTTGGTTTAGGGGCGGCAACCACAGTCTTCTTTATTTCCTTTGTTTCCTTTGTTTCCTTTTTCGGAGGAATTGTTACCGCAGGGTTACTAATGGCGATCGCTAATTGCGGTTGAGTAGCGATTTGCGGACGAGGAGAGAGAAATAGTTTAGTTACTACAAAGCCCAATGCTCCTACCCCAAAAATTAGACTAAAAATAAATAGCCAGCCTTGCACTAGGGTCGCAGCGCTGCGTTTTTTACGACGGGCTTGGTTGCGGGCTGTGGCTTTTGCCATAACTGCTGGCGGTACTGCCCTCTCCTCTCTGGGCTGTAAGGGTAGGGTGAGAGATTTCGGTCGGGGTAAGTTTGGCGGTCTTTGAGAACTACTACGGGAGTTACCAGCAACGGCTTGAGACTGATTACGCTCAATAGTTGCGGTTGATGCCGACTTACTTCTACTAATGCCCGCTCCTACTAACTCTCTGGAACTAGCAGTAGCCCTACTCGATGAGCTAGGTTCGAGCAATTGCGGCTTTTCCGTCGGAAAGATATTACGCCATAAAGACATAAGACCCGCTGGCTCTTCTTCAGGGGTAATGGTTGAGGTGGAATTAACTGCTGGTATTGACTTAATATTATTACTCTCCTTCAAGGTGGGTAAAGACAATTCTTCAAGGAAAGATTGAACTTCTGGATCAGCAAAATATTCCTTCAGGGTCAGTTCTATGGTTGATAAGTCTTTGAACTGAGCTATAACCTCCTGCTGTAGCCACTGTTCACCATAGAAACATAATCCTGGTAACAGATCAAAACTCCCTTGAGAATGTTGCTGAACCTCCTCCAGCTTGCTGGGGTCAGGAGCTTGTTCCAGCTTTGATATCGCTTTTTCTGTATGTCCCAACAGTAAAGCAGCCATTGCCTGTTCCCAACTAACGTCCTGTTTTTCTGCCAAATAATTCAGCTTGCGTTGCGCTCGCAGAACTAATTCAGGTTGTTTGAAACAAAATCCTCTACCTAAAAGTGTGTAGACTGCCAAGTAATTAGCGATCGCCGAATCTTGTTGATTCTCCGCGTCAAATAGTTGCTGTTGTTCTGTTGAAGTTAAATAAGTCCTTAACTGCTGCACAAAGCATAAAAACTGGTCAAAGTTTAAACCCGAACGATCCTCACCCCTACCTTCAATCCCCTGACGCTGCATCAACATTGACTGTAACAATTGAAATCCTTGGGTTCTTGCTGTCGAGTCGGGGGGATTTTGGGAGATTAAGCCCAAAATGCGATATGGTCTGAGTCGAAATAAATCTCCTTCCAGTTCTTCCTGTAAATGGGGAAACAAGCTTTGAGAGTGGAGCAAATCACAACCCATTTGCCCCGATATAGCAGCATGTTCGTACTCTTTTCGATGCCATTGCTCCCGTCCCAACTCCATATAAGCTAAGGCTAAACCAAGAATCAGGTCTTCCTGTGTCTGATCCAAGATCACCTCGTCCGCATCAGATTGCTCTAGTTCGCGACAATTGAATAAATCAATTCCCAAAGTAAGAACTGTTTCGTATTCTCCTAATTCATGAAGAATCAGCAAAGCTCCCACCACTTGTGATGAGGGAATTTCAATGGTGGGATTTGCTGCGGGTATTGCCAGAGTATCATCTTGAGTCTGATTGCCTTCATTTTCTGTGCTTTCTGGATCTTCCCCCTCACTCGGCTCAATCTCTGACTCCATCACAGCTGAGTTGGGCTGCATGTTGAGCAAAAATTGGGCATCGTAAATCGCCCTTTGCTCAGGGTTAGATAAGACCTGATATGAGTATTTAATTAATTCTTGACGGGCATCAATCGCCGCTTTGCTATATTCACGACGAGGTTGTTGCAAGAGGCGATCATTATAAGCCTGATTTAACTGCCGATCAGTAGCTTTGACAGGCACGCTTAGTATACGGTAATAGTCGAGGGGGATTCGCACGATGATAAGTTCCTTTGGACGGCTTTAACGTCTTGGTAAGTGACAAGTAAGTGAAAGAATAAATAATAGGCAGCAATTTATCGGAGATTTCGGCGTTCAATCAACATAACACCACCTTGACAAAAATGCCGTTTTATTGTTTAGCCGATATTGCGCTTTTTGCCAGCATTCTAACTCAACTTTGGCAAACCACCAGAAAAATTTAGACTTAGTTGAGAAAGTATAAACAACTGTAAACTTTGTTAAAAAACTATGAAATCAAATCAATCAAAGATAATTGTCATAGATGATGACCCCACTGGCTCCCAGACAGTACATAGTTGTCTGCTACTGATGCAATGGGATGTTAACACTTTAAAACGAGGATTGTCAGATGATGTGCCGATATTTTTTATTTTGAGCAACACCAGAGCGTTAGATCCTGAGCAAGCAGCACAAATTACGCGAGAAATTTGTCAAAATTTGCAAATGGCGATCGCCGAAGTGGG
>JBCCDL010000275.1:0-7396 GCA_039030815.1 Cyanobacteria bacterium P01_A01_bin.83
ACTATTCCCTGTTGTTAGGCTGTTCGATAGGTTCTTCGGCAATTAGAGGACTGGCTACCAAAGTAGAAAAAATGATGGTTAAGGTTATCGTATGCCAGAACTTTTTCATGCTCATGACTAATACCTCCTCAGTCTACAGTTGCTAATGCAGACATTCAATTTCGATCTATAGGTATCTCTAATCACAAGTTAAATTCATATTTTGAGGATGTTGTGAGGGAAAGAATAGAGACAACGATTTTCATACAAAAACGTTTAAGCATTTGCTATAACTGAAACCTGGTTTGGAATAGACAGATTTAAATCAATTCATTCAAGCATGAACGAAAACGCTATTAATGCCGAAGAAATAGAGCAATACCTAGATTCACAATCCGATTTTTCTTTAAAGCAATAACGACCAACTACCTTCACAAGTTTCTCAAACTATTCACCTACAAAAGAACTATCAACTTCATCGTTGCAATGAGGTGAAAATCAAAGGAGGAACTAGAAAATATGGTTGTAACAGCAAACCATCAGCCAGAATTAGCTCAAGATAGAGATAAAGCTTTAGTTCTCTGGTTTGAAGATGTGGGAATGAGGGATGTTTCTCTGGTAGGTGGAAAAAATGCCTCATTAGGAGAAATGATTCAGCAATTAACCCCCAAGGGCATTAACGTTCCTGGTGGTTTTGCCACTACAGCTTATGCCTATCGCTATTTTATTCAACAGGCAGGATTAGAAAGCAAGCTACGTCAGCTATTTGCCGATTTGAATGTTGAAGACCTCAGTAATTTGCGATCGCGTGGCAAGCAAGCCAGGGCATTAATCCTCAATACTCCTTTTCTCCAAGAATTAGAAACTTCCATTACACAGGCATATAGTCAGCTTTGCGAACGATATAGTATCGACTATTCTTATTGCCAACAGTTTGAAGGGGACGAACGAGAAGTTGGCAAAAAGTATACTTATGATGTGGATGTGGCGGTTCGTTCCTCCGCAACAGCAGAAGACTTACCCGATGCTAGCTTTGCAGGACAACAAGAAACCTATCTGAACGTTCATGACGTTCAAAGTGTCTTAGAAGCCTGTTATAAATGAATACGCCAATCTGTTAGGCGGAAAACAGTTTGAACCTGCCGAAGAAAACCCGATGTTAGGCTGGCGGGGTGCGAGTCGCTATTACGATCCAAAGTACAAAGCAGCTTTTGCCTTGGAATGTCAGGCATTTAAACGAGTCCGCGATGATATGGGCTTAGTTAATGTTATTCCAATGATTCCTTTTTGTCGTACTCCCGATGAAGGGCGCAAGGTATTAGCCCAAATGACGGATCACGGATTAGTTCGTGGAGAAAACGGTTTACAGGTATACGTCATGTGCGAATTACCCAGTAACGTTTTACTTGCAGCCGAATTCAGTCAAGTATTTGATGGTTTTTCTATCGGCTCAAACGATCTTACTCAACTGACCTTAGGACTTGATCGCGACTCAGCGTTGGTGGCGCATCTATTTGACGAACGTAACGGTGCGGTAAAAGCCATGCTAAGTATGGCAATTTCAACCGTCAAACGGAGTTTACTTTTGAGGTTCTGACTCAAGGAACGATAGCGGAAAACGCCCAGCTAGAAATCGAGACGATACCTGTAGTTTGCTATTGCCCCCATTGCGATCGCCACTTTCAGCCAGAAGCCTACATTTATCAATGTCCTAAATTGTCAGCAAATTAGTAGCGATATTGTGCTAGGAAAAGAGTTGGATTTAGTTTCGGTCATGGTTAGGATAGTGTTGTTAAAGAAGATCGTCGTGAAATCGAGATTAATCGTGGGATCTTGAACAAGCGATCGCTAACATCAAGCAAATTGCACCCCAAGCTGAAATTTTTGAAACTTCTGCAAAAACGGGATAAGGAATAAACTCTCTACTAAATTATCTCCTTTCTAGAAACTCGACCAAAACTTTGACTCTCTACTAACTATTAACCAATATATGTTTGACCAAATTTTCACGTCCGATGCCACACTTGAAAGCTGCTCGATTTTTCGTCCCCGCAAGGGAGTAATTATAGGTTTAGGACAAGTTGGACTAGCTTGTGCTTACTCACTACTAATTCAAGACTGCTTTGACGAACTAGTTTTACAAGATCTTGACCAGCGAAAAGTCGAAGGAGAAGTAATGGATCTAGTTCATGGAATGTCACTAATCGATCCTACCGACGTAGTTGCGGGAACAGTAGCAGATGCGGGAAAAGATGCCGACATTGTGATTATTACCGCAGGAGCAGCACAAAAACCTGGGGAAACTAGGCTTAATTTGCTCGAACACAACGTAGCTATCTATCAAAATATTTTGCAGGATGTAGTCAAATATTGTCCTAATGCTATTTTGTTGATTGTCACTAATCCAGTTGACATTATGACCTATGTAGCACTGAGGGTTTCTGGATTTCCTAGTTCCAGGGTAATTGGTTCGGGAACAGTACTCGATACGTCTAGATTTCGCTCTTTACTAGCAGATAAATTAAATGTCGATGCTCGTAGCGTTCATGCCTATATTATCGGCGAACATGGCGATAGTGAAGTTCCCGTTTGGAGTACGGCAAATGTAGCAGGTCGCAAATTGTTGACTCAGGATTGGAAAGAGCTTGAATCAGGCGATCGCGAGGAATTAACAACTATTTTTGATCGCGTTAAAAATGCTGCCTATGAAATAATTCAGCGTAAAGGATATACCTCTTATGCGATCGGTTTGGTTGTCACCGATCTTGTCAAGGCAATTTTACGCTCGCAAGAACGGGTGCTTACCGTCAGCGGTCTGGTAGAAGGACTATACGATATTAATAATGTGTGTTTGGGTTTACCAAGAGTAATCAATGAACGGGGTATTCTCAAAACCGTCAATTTAAAGCTTAGTCCGACAGAAACCAAACAGCTTCAGCATTCTGCAACAGTGCTTCAGGAAGTATTTTCTCGCCTTAAATTTTAAGTTGCTCACGTGCTTGGTGAGGTCGTTTCTGACATGATAGAATCAAAGAATAAAATTGCTTGTAGTAAGTCTCTATTTTCAGCCTCACAACTTCTTTAAGTTGATAGCATAATCTCTATTTATATTCAGATACAGGAGGTTGGCTATGACTATAAAATTTAGTTTTCCCTGGGGCTTATATTTTAGGCAACTATTTGCTGCCGACACTTATGTTAGATTGATTAACCCTTTTAACTTTTGGTATAAATACAGAATTAAGCATCTAGAAAAATGTTCGGAGTTAGATTTAATTGGACATTTAGAACGCTGCTATCAAAAAAAATGCATACGGGCGAAAACGGAAAATTTTCAAGTCAGACTAGACCCCAAAGTCTATAAAAATTTGGCTGATTCTCCAAAATCATCGCTTTACAAGCAACTATTTATCGTTCAATCCAGCGAAAACCTAAAGTATCGAGGTATCGAATATCGCAAACCGAAAATAGTCGGAATCTACTTTGATCGCGTTACTTTCGATTCCAACTTAGACAAGTCACATAATCCTCTAACTTCTGACTTCTAACCTCTGACTTCTGACTTCATGCTTTGTATTCCTCACAAATTCCTCAAAAAATAAACGTAGTTTAAAAATAGATAAAGAAAAAGATAACTTTATCTTCATCAACAAATAGGAGGTAGTAATGAAGGAATCAGAAGGAAATTGGTGTCCTGCAATTGAGTTAAATGACATAGGAAAAGATCTTATTTTAAAAGCAGAGCTACCTGGAGTAGAGATTAGACACTTAGACATCAACGCCGAATCAGAATCAATTTCAATTTCTGGAAATCATCCTCATCACAAATTATTAAATGAACAAAAATTAATTCCTTCGCAGCTTCACTATGGCAAACTCAACTGCAATATAGATTTACCCACAAAGATCAAAGTCAATCGCGTTCGTGCCGAACTAGTTAGCGGTGTTCTAACTATAACCATACCCAAAGCTGAAGTAGCAAGCACCAGCATCAAATAGCTTTAGTTCAGGTTGTTGCTGCGATCGCAATTAAGAGATCAAGCAAAATGAAAGTACACAACAGATCGCCTAATTCAATACCAATAGTTGTCGGGTTGTCTTTATTGCTGATTGGAGTAACTCAGATTAGTGCTTTGTGGGCGTTGGCTAGAATCATTGTTCCGAATGTTCTTAAAACACCTGTTATAGAAGAAGTTCAGCCAGCTAAGTTTAGTCCGCAGATATATCAGCTAGAAATAACTGACAATCGTATTCGGCTAATACCCGAAACCATCGAGACAACAACGACTTCTCCTCAAATTGCTTTGCAACAAGCCATAAACAAATTACTTACTCCCTCGCCTGTTGTCGGTTTCACCACCACAATTCCTCAAGGAACACAGCTATTAAATCTACAGGTTAATGACAAAGGTATATTTTTGAACCTGTCTGATGAATTTACCAAAGGTGGCGGAAGTAGTTCGATAATCTATCGAGTAGGACAAGTAATTTATACAGCAACTAGCATCGATCCTCAAGCACCTGTATTTCTTTCAATTGAAGGAAAACCTTTAAATGAAAACTATCCTCTGGGTGGAGAAAGGACTAGTCCGCATCTAGGATTGCTTTTAGACTATCCCCTCACTAGAAAACAATTCAACCGAGACTTTTTATTACAAGAATAATTAGGAGGTAATTTATATGAAAATTATTACTTGGATTCAAGATACAGTTCAATCCATTTGGAACAGTGTTGCCGATTTATTTAAACCCACCAATGACGATTATCCAGCTACAGGAGTCCAACCTTATAGTGGCGATCCTAATAAAGACAACGAACAGTATTAAGAGTATTGTTGATTTCTTCTAAGTTAAATGTCGAATAATTCTCAGGGGTAAGCCAGTGGAAATACTACTACTGGCTTTTTCATTGGTTATCAGTTACTTTTTTTATACTATGTTCAATCAAGGCAGTATTATTTCTATTCGAGGTAGCGTGGTCGATGTTTGCTTTCCAGAGTCTTTGCCCGAACCAAAATACTTACTAAAAGCTGGCGATAATGGCAAGGTTGCTTTGGAGGTTATGACTTATCTCAGTTCGGAAATAGTGAGGACGATCGCGCTAACTCCGACACAAGGTTTAGCCAGAGGTTCGCAGGTTATTGATACTGGTCATCCTTTGCAAGTGCCTGTAGGAGAAGTCAATTTAGGCAGGATGTTTAATGTTTTTGGCGAACCAATTGATGGTTTAGAATCTCTATCTGATTCTCCTCAGCGATCGCTCCACGCCGAACCGATTCCCTTGAGAGATCGCGCTACTACTACGGATATTTTCCTGACGGGTATTAAAGCGATCGACGTTCTCGCACCTTTAGAAAAAGGCGGTAAGGCTGGTTTGTTTGGCGGTGCGGGGGTGGGTAAAACGGTTTTGATTACTGAATTAATTCATAATGTTGTCAGTCGTTACCAAGGGGTGAGTATCTTTTGCGGTATCGGCGAGAGATCGCGCGAAGGGGAAGAACTATATCGCGAGATGAAAGAGGCAGGAGTATTAAACAACACCGTAATGGTCTTTGGGCAGATGAACGAATCGCCTGGGGTACGTTTTCGCGTGGGACACGCAGCTTTAACTATGGCGGAATATTTCCGCGACGATCTGCACAAAGATGTTTTATTGACTATCGACAATATCTTTCGCTTTATTCAAGCAGGTTCGGAAGTATCGGGATTAATGGGACAATTGCCTTCTAGAGTGGGTTATCAGCCAACTTTAGCCAGTGAATTGGCAGAACTTGAAGAAAGGATCTGCAATACAGCATCGGGTTCGATTACCTCCATCCAAGCGGTGTACGTCCCCGCTGACGACATGACCGATCCTGCTGCGGTACATACTTTCTCCCATCTTTCCGCTTCTATTGTTTTGTCCCGCAAACGAGTTAGTGAAGGACTCTACCCTGCGATCGATCCCCTCCAGTCCGATTCTAAAATGCTGACTCCGCAAGTTGTTGGCGATCGCCATTATCGCATTGCCCAAGCAGTTAGGCAAACCCTAGCTAACTACGAAGAACTCAAAGATATTATTGCTATGCTGGGACTAGAAGAACTGGCGCAAAGCGAACGTAACATAGTCTACCGTGCCCGCAGATTGGAAAGGTTTCTCACCCAGCCCTTTTTTACCACCGAACAGTTTACGGGGTTAGAAGGGAAAATGGTTCAGTTAGAGGGTGCTTTGGATGGCTGCGATCGCATTTTGAATGATGAGTTTTCTGATGTTTCCGAACAGTCACTATACATGATTGGCACTGTGGATGAAGTAAACAAAATATAATAAATTCAGCACTACCGCAGAGTTCGATGATAAACAACGATATATTATGCCTAAATACCTAACTATTGACGAAGCTCAAAAACAATTAGCAGAGTTATCTAATCAACTCCATGACGAACCCGCGATCATTACCAGAGATGGTAAGCCTGTGATGATTACTTTCGGTGTAGAACAATTTGAATCATTGATGGAAACTATTGAAATAATTTCTGACAGAGAATTCATGAGAGATTTAAAACAAGGTATTGAAGAAGCAAAACAAGGAAAGACTGTATCTTTAGAAGATTTAAAAACTGATTTAGGTCTGGATTAAATTATTCAGTATGGAAAGAGATGTAGAATATCAAGTTGTATTAACCAAACAAGCAACAAAACTATTCAAGCAAATTAAAGATCGTAGAGAACAGAAATTACTGCTAGCTAAATTAGAAAAACTAAAATACAATCCAGAACGACAAGGAAAAGCTCTAGTTAAAGAATTAAGTGGTTATCGAAGTGTTCGTGCAGTTGGACAGCGTTACAGAATTGTCTATCAAGTCCAAGCAAATAAAGTTTTAGTAACAGTTATCAGTATAGGTAGAAGAAAAGAAGGCGATAAAAAAGATATTTATACTGTCACAAAGAAAATCCTAGATAATCTTGAATCAAGTAATGATGAATAAGAGGAAGTATTATACAGTTTTGTAGGTCAGTTACGATGCGATCGCATTTTAAATGATAAGTTTTCTAATGTTTCCGAACAGTCTCTATATATGATTAGTACTATGGATGAGATTGAAAATATGTAGTTTTATTTCGACAAGTTAAAATCTTCTTTCAAAGACCTTCGATTTAAAGCATGGCATAAGTTAAGCTGTTGTGGCTTAATTATTTTGTCAAAGCTTTGATTTTCATTACATGGATCTTACCAATATCAATGGATATAGTTTTCTAAACATTAAAAAAATAAATTTTATCTTAGGTAAAAATGGTTGTGGAAAAAGTACTGCTCTCAAACGTGTTGAACAAGGCTTAGAAGGTTCACCTGGTATTGGAAAGACAAAATATATTACGCCTGAGCGTGGAGGAAAGCTAAAATACAGTCCTAATGTCGAAGCCAATATTTCAAAT
>JBCCDL010000276.1:0-7394 GCA_039030815.1 Cyanobacteria bacterium P01_A01_bin.83
ACGTTGGTGCCACTGTGGTTCGACAGAAAACACTTGTGCGATCGCTTCACTGGCAACAATTCCTGTGCGTTGTGCCAACTGAATCACATCTGGCTCATTATTCATTAGCTCTAGTACTGCTAACAAGGGTGTCACAATCAACTGCTGTTTTGCGAGCAACAACTTACGCAGCAGTAAAAATACGGGAGTATTGCTATCGGGTTTAAAGTTACTAATTACCTGATAGCGAGAATTTTCTACTTGAAGTAGTGCTAGTAATTTTTCTGCTTTCGGGCGTAGGGCATCAAATAATCCGCTAAGTACTTGAATGTGTTCTTGCTTGTTGATGTTGTATTCATTTTTTAAGCTGGCAATTTGCTTAGTTTTTCTTTCTACCGCTTCCTGAACGGGTATTCCGCTGTCAACCAATTCTTGCAGTAAAGATGCGATCGCTTCTTTATAACTTTCAATTCTTATTCGGTCTTCTTGAGCATATTCTTGGGTCGACTTGAGCAAACTCGGATCGTCGATTCCTAACTCGGTCAATATTGTATAATGCTCTGACTCACTAATTTCTAACCGCTGACGTACTGACTGTAAAGTTTTGAGACTATTGTTTGCCTCCACGCTACCTGCCTGGATCGATTCGGATAAGACACCTTTGTATACTTGAATCCGCTCTTGTTTGGTGACTTGAGGCAAAACTTGAGCCAGTAAATCTAGTTCATCTGCTTTCAAGTCGTCCAGTGAGCGACCACCTAGCACTTGAGTAAAGTCCAGCTTGAGTTTTTTGAGCTGTCGCCGCAGTTTATCGGCAATGCTTTCTTTTTTGTACTGATTATGAGTCCGTCCCCAGGTACGCACCACCCATAAAGTACTGACCAAGACTACCAAAGCATTAAAAAGCATTTGCACTATCAAGGGAAAGCGCAAAATTTCAGGACGACCGCCATAAACATAAAAAAAGTTCACCGACAGAAATGTAACTATAGTAAAGATACGATGACGAATCACCTTACGGTCGAGTTCAGGAGTCTGTTTTTTAAGATATACAGTATAAAGTTTTTCAATTCTATTGATAGCTACATAAAAAATTCCCGCTATTAACCCCAAAGTCAAAGGGGATGCAATTAACTTAGGAATGGGAATTGCTTGACCCCCAAGGTAAAAACCAGGATTAAATATTTTTCCCACCTGTCCCGCTTCATGAGTCCAGGCACCAGAGAAATAATAATCAAAATTGCCTGAATATAAAAAATAATAGATAAAATAACCACACACCAGCCCCAAATAGCCATACTGCACCAGGTTTCTCCCAGGTTTAGTTAGCTGCTCCCAATATGCCTTCTCCGCATCAATATCCATACAGGGAGACTTACAGCTAATGCAGGTGATTTTTTCGCTCTTGGTTTCAGGGTCGTAGGTACGACACATCGACTGGGTAATTGTTTTCGGTGGTGCTGTTTGCGCTTCGCTACCCAAAAGACTCCGTGGTCCTGTTAACACCATTTGCACCATACCAAAGGGACAGACATAATGACACCAACTGCGACCACCATAAACTAAATTCATGACAATAGCAGCAGCAATCGTCAATAGCAAAAATGTGCCAAAGACAGGACGAGCCGAATTAACAAATAGAATCCGCATGTTTAGCCCGATAAAAAAGAGCGTAAATTGCAGATACAAATGATTATTGACCAGCCATTTATTTTTACTTATTTGCTTTTTAGGCTTAATACCCAAAGCACGAGGAATCTGAGATAAAAAATATAGAGGACAAATTCGGCGCCAAAACTCGTGTCCCAAAACAAAAACGATGGCAAATCCAATGGGAACCACAAATCCCCAGAAAATCCTCGCTCCCGCTGCATAAGGAGTTCCTGGTAAGCATTTGCCCTGAAGCTGAATACAGGTACTAGGATCTTGAGCTAGATTGATCAATTCATCTTTTAAAGGACTAAAAAAATTAGTATTAGGATCGGTCAAATATTTACTTACTGGGTCAAAAAATAGAGACACAATTAAGATGAGCCAACCTATTACCAACACATAGCGAATCCTATGAGCCTGTTGTTCCGCAATTTTATTGAGCATCGAAGTTATTCCCCAAAATTATCACTGATCATCGGTGCTATTGAATAAATATTGATATGTACGACTTTGCCAAATTATTCAGTATTCTCTAACTTCACAACAATTAAGATTTGACTAAGAAACTTCTACTCAATCATTAACTATAAACAAACGCCAAAACTCGATCAGCTTGACTCTAAACCCTAGACTCACCTACAACTGAGCTAAAGATACTCAGCAAAGTTGAAAATCATGATAGTTGTCGGTTTAATGAGTGGGACATCGGTAGATGGAATTGATGCTGCTTTAGTAGATATCCAGGGGACAGAACAAGATTTAACAGTAAATTTATTGGCGGTCGCAACTTTTGCTTATCCCGAAGAATTAAGAGCCAAGATTTTAGCTATCTGCGGTGGTGAAGCCTTGACCTTGTCAGAATTAGCCGAGTTAGATGATGCGATCGCAACTCAGTTTGCTGATGCCGCTCAAAAAATCCAGAAACAACAGCAGAAAGCAGAATTAATCGGCTCTCACGGTCAAACTATCTACCATCGCTCCCCTCAAGCAACCCAAACCTTGGGCTATAGCCAACAAATTGGCAGAGGTGAGTTGATTGCTCACTTAACGGGGATTAAAACTATTAGCAATTTTCGTGGGGCAGATATTGCCGTAGGTGGAGAAGGCGCTCCTTTAGTTCCCAAAATAGATGCTTGCTTGCTATCTCATCCCACCAAAGCTAGAGCAATTCAAAATTTAGGAGGAATTGCCAATGTGGCTTACTTACCACCGAATACCGCACCTAATTGGCAGCAGTGTCTATGTGGTTGGGACACTGGCCCAGCTAATGTTTTATTAGATTTGGCAGTCAGTCGTCTAACCGAGGGTAAACAAACCTACGACCATGATGGTCAATGGGCAGCTCAAGGAAAACCTCATTTTGAGCTGGTTAATCAGTGGTTACAACAGGACTTTTTTCAACAATTTCCCCCAAAGTCTACAGGCAGAGAATTATTTGGGCAAGATTATCTGGACATCTGCTGGCAAGAAATGGAGCAAGTAGGTCTAAGTGATAGCGATCGCCTTGCCACCTTAACAGAATTAACTGTGGCTTCAATTGTTCAAAGTTACCGTCAGTTTTTGCCTCAAATTCCCGATCAGGTTTTGCTTTGTGGTGGAGGGAGTAGGAATTTGTACCTGCGACAACGCCTGCAAGCTGAGTTAACATCGGCACAGGTAGGTACAACTGATGAGGTTGGGATCAATGGCAATTTTAAAGAGGCGATCGCTTTTGCCGTCTTGGCATACTGGAGGGTTAAATCTATTCCTGGGAACTTACCTCAAGCTACTGGCGCAGCTAAGTCAATGCTGCTGGGAGATGTCCATCTATCTCATCTTGACTAGATTCTCATTTAGATCAATTTATCAGGAGTCAGCGCAGGCGGTGCCTACGATGAAAGCACGGGGCTGAGGGAACGACTTCGTAAATATCAAGTAATTAAATCATAAGGGATAAATTTTTATGGAAGAGATGCAAATTATGAGGATAAAGTTGTGGCTCATAGTTTCTTAATTGAAGCTGGCTATTGGCAGATCAACGGTCATTGGCTCAAGCCAAATTTAGCACCCATACCCCTAGAGGGAGGCATTAATACGGCGTGGAGGCGAACAAACTGGTTCAAAATCACCGCTAGCTTGACCTGTAAAGATGAAGCAGCAACCCAGATGGTTTATCAGTGTCGGGGTAACTTGGATTATGAAGCAAAACACTATACCTATGTTTCTCAGCATAGTCTTTTAGGGAATATTGAAGGAGAGGGCAGAATTGGACCCCAAGCAATTATCCAATACTACTGGTTTATGGGAACTGGTGCCAGGCAAAAAGGATTAGATACTTTTTATCGCCTAGATCAAAATACCTATTACCTAACTAGCAGTATCCTCGATGGTCACAGTATTAAAAATACAATCGAAGTTACCTTGAAACGCTGATATCTCAAGAATCATTAACTATTCTGCGAGAAGTTGCCAAACCTCTGCTCATACTAAAAATTCATTGATCAATATTGTTTATTTACCTACCTTCCCCAATAGAAGTATGAATACAGATACCAATCATGGTCGTTTACTGGCAAACCGCTACGAATTGTCTGAGTTAGTGGGGGAAGGTGCTATGGGCAGAGTATATCGTGCGAAAGATACTGTTTTAGGTGGTGTCACCGTAGCCATTAAATTTTTGTCACAAGCGCTGCTCAACGATAATATGCGCGATCGCTTTGAACGGGAAGCGACTATTTCAGCGCTATTGGGAGAAAAAAGTATTCACGTAGTTAGAGTAAAAGATTATGGTGTCGATGAAAATAATGCGCCTTTTTACGTGATGGAGTTTCTCTCAGGAGAGAGTATTAACGATTTAATTACTTATCAGCCTATACCTTTATCCAGGTTTCTTACTTTAACTCGCCATGTATGTCTGGGATTAGAATCGGCTCATCAAGGAATTTATTTCAATGGCGAATTGTGTCGTATCATTCATCGAGACATTAAACCTAGTAATATTATTGTTATTCAAGACCCTACGTTGGGAGAAGTAGCAAAGATTCTTGACTTTGGTATCGCTAAACTAATTCAAGCCAGTGCCAACCAAACTCAGTCATTTATGGGAACCTTGGCATATTGTTCTCCCGAGCAAATGGAAGGGAAAGAGCTAGACAGTCGTTCGGATATCTACAGTTTGGGTATCATGATGTACGAAATGCTCACTATGGACATGCCTTTATTGCCCCAAAATTCATCTTTTGGGGGTTGGTATCAGGCACATCATAATTTTAAACCAGAGCCATTTAGCGGCAGACTCAATTTACCCCAAGAATTACAAGATTTAGTTTTTCGCTGTTTAGCCAAAGAAAGAGATGAACGACCCCAAAGTGCCCGCGAGATTTTGGAGGCTTTATCAGGAATTGAAAAAAGCGACCAATCAGTTCCCGTGAATTCTAATATAGTTGCCGAAGTTGCCGAACCTGAAGCCGATACTTTCGCTGAGCGAAGCACTACTAATCAATTAATAGATGATCGCACTTTAAATGCAGAAACATCAGTAACAGAAATCTGTTTACAGACTCCTTGGCCTCAAAATAAGCCACTACGTAAAATTGTTTTCTCGCAATTATTAATCACGCCTTTAGGAGAAGCTCCTGTACTCTGCGTCATGTTAGACCAAGAGGATATTTACCAGCGCATATCCAGTACTCGTTATAATCAGTTTCTCTATCTAAGCAATCCTCATCCCATGCTGCTTTGGATTACCCTACTTTATAATGCTGAATATGGCGCTAAGTGGCTTCCCTGTTATCTAGATCTTAAATCAGATAAAGGACAGCAAATTGCCAGAGCGCTTTCTCAAACAGGTAAGTATCGCATTTTATTTTATGCTTTAGAACAGCCAGATCAATGTCAGCATATTGCTCGTTCCATGATCAATGCTCGTAATTGTAAGATGCTGCTTCAGTGGGCAAATTTAAGCCAAGTTACTCCGAGTATTGGAGAAGCCAAAATGGCTAGACAAATTCTCAAGCAGGAATTAGAAAAGCTAAAAGATAAGATTCTCAATAAAGTTAAAGCTTCCAAATTGACTGATGTTAATGCTGGCGAGTAGGCTGGCGATCGCTATAAGTTTATTTGTTAGGATTAGATAGGTTTTTGGTTCGTAAGGATGAGGGATGAAGGATAAGGAATCATGTCAAGTGCCTAAATGTGTAGTGCTACAAAACATACCTGCTGGGTATTAAGATTAGGCTAATAGTAGCTCCTTAGTAATCTAATCATGAACAAGCCAGAAGTAAAAAGTTTTAAAGTGGGCGATCGCATCAAGATTATCGCCCTACCTGCCTATGTCAAAACCGCCGAACCGATGCCGATGTTACGCCCTCGGGATGTTCTCACTATTGGCGAAGAAGGGGTGATCATGGATCGTCGCCCTGGAGGTTATTATGGTATCCGTTTTACTCAAGGAGCTTTTTTACTCGAACAGCAATATATCAGTAAACAGTAAACAGTAAACTCTTGTTTCTGGATCTTATACCAATTTCCTAAATCATGACTACACATAAATCTCTAAGTCTGTGGGTCAATCATCTGTAGTCAATTTAAAGAAAAATGGTATTAGACTCCGACTTCAAATAGCTGCATATTTTAGTTAGGGTTCAGTCCTTAATTGAAGACAACTGATAATTGCTCACATTGTCTCCTTGTAGGATTGCTCATTAAATAGTTATGCTTAGTTAGCCGCCAGCCCACTCTACAGAAAAAGGATAAAGATAACTATAATAATCAAATAATTAATGAATAGCTAATAACAAATCGTTCCTGTCATGGAAGTATCAGAATTAAAACGTACTATTGAAGCGATCGCTTTACGCCTGGGTAAAACTCAGGAGTATCTTTGACCCTCCAGCGCTTACAGCTAAGATTCAAGATTTAGAGCAAAGAGCGGCACAGCCTGAGTTTTGGGACAATCAGACCATTGCCCAGCAAGTCCTCCAAGAATTGAATGATTTAAAATCTAGTCTCGAACAATATCAAAGTTGGCAAACTACCTTAGAAGATACTAAAGCGATCGCTGAGTTATTAGAACTTGAATCCGACGATGCTTTAGCAGCAGAAGCTCAGACTAACCTCAATCAGTTAGCCAAAGAGTTAGAACTGTGGGATCTACAGCAACTTTTATCAGGAACCTACGATACTAAAGGGGCAATCTTGACTATAAATGCTGGTGCAGGGGGAACTGATGCTCAAGACTGGGCAGAAATGCTCCTGCGAATGTATACCCGTTGGAGCGAAAAAGAAGGCTATAAAGTTCGTTTAGCTGAATCATCCCCTGGAGACGAAGCGGGAATTAAATCGGCAACCTTAGAAATTGATGGGCGTTACGCCTATGGCTATCTCAAAGGAGAAAAAGGCACCCATCGTTTAGTCAGAATCTCTCCCTACAACGCCAATGGCAAAAGACAAACCAGCTTTGCTGGAGTGGAAGTGATGCCAAATCTGGGAGATGAAGAGTTAAATCTGGAAATTCCTGATAAAGACTTGGAGATTAAAACCTCTCGTTCTGGTGGTGCAGGAGGACAAAACGTTAATAAAGTCGAAACTGCCGTCCAAATTGTTCACCTGCCGACTAAAATAGCTGTGCGCTGTACCGAAGAGCGATCGCAATTGCAAAATAAAGAGCGTGCTTTAGCTTTACTGAAAGCCAAACTCCTGATTATTGCTGAAGAACAAAGAGCTAAAGAAATTGCCGAGATTCGTGGTGATATGGTTGAAGCAGCTTGGGGTAATCAGATTCG
>JBCCDL010000277.1:0-7383 GCA_039030815.1 Cyanobacteria bacterium P01_A01_bin.83
ACGAAGCGAATGATACGATGCCGTAAATACCTTTAATTGAGGATTTTAATTAATATGGCAGAAGAAATCAAACTTTCTGGAAAAACGCCCCAGTTTGGCGGTAGTACAGGAGGATTGCTAACAAAAGCAGAAGTAGAAGAAAAATACGCTATTACCTGGTCTAGTGGTAAAGAGCAAGTATTTGAAATGCCTACTGGTGGCGCGGCGATTATGAATGAGGGTGAAAACCTGCTTTATTTAGCGCGTAAGGAACAGTGTCTAGCATTAGGCGCACAGTTACGGACTAAATTTAAGCCTAAAATTCAAGATTACAAAATCTATCGCATCTTCCCTAGTGGTGAAACTCAATATTTGCATCCAGCAGATGGTGTATTTCCTGAGAAGGTGAATGAGGGTCGTGAATATAACGGCAAAAAAGACCGCAGAATTGGTCAAAATCCTCAACCCGCAACAATTAAATTTTCGGGCAAAGCACCTTACGAGGTCTAAACAACACCAGATAAAATTAAGAAGGATGAAGAGCGAACTCCTGTTCGGTGATTTGTCCTTCTTTTTTTATGATTTTGCCATCTACTGCTTTACTTCATTATTCCTCATCCTTCATCGTTGTTTAAATGATCTTCCCTAACTTTGACCAGTTTGCTGAACTAGCTCAACAAGGTAATTTTGTTCCTGTCTATCAAGAATTAGTTGCTGATTTAGAAACCCCTGTCTCGGCTTGGTATAAAGTTTGTGCAGGTCAATCCTACAATTTTCTGCTGGAGTCAGTTGAAGGAGAAGAGAAACTTGGTCGCTACAGCTTTTTAGGCTGTGACCCGATGTGGATTTTAGAGGCGAGAGGAGACAGCACAACTCAGACTCACCGTGATGGTTCTGTTAATACCTTTACAGGTAATCCTTTTGAAATTTGTAATGAATGTCTAGCAACAATCAAGCCAGTTAAATTAGCAGAACTTCCTTCGGGAATTGGTGGACTGTTTGGAGTTTGGGGTTATGAATTAATTCGCTGGATTGAACCACGGGTTCCTGTTCATGAACCTCAAGCAGAAGATTTGCCTGATGGAGTTTGGATGCAGGTAGATAATCTAATTATTTTTGACCAAGTAAAGCGTAAAATTTGGGCAATCTCTTATGCGGATTTACGAGATGATAGTCAGTCTTTAGAACAAGCTTACCAGATAGCGTGCGATCGCGTGACAAAATTAATGCTTAAGCTTCAGTTACCCTTACCGATAGAAGCTAAATCATTGGAGTGGAAGGCTTTAGACAAGAGTAATGCTACTGATAATTCGGGATTAGTTTACTGTAGTAATACTGATAAGCAATCATTTTGCGATAACGTTAAGCAGGCAAAGGAATATATTCGCGCAGGAGATATTTTTCAGGTAGTCTTATCACAAAGACTGTCGACGGTGTATAAAGGTCATCCTTTCAACCTGTATCGCTCTCTGCGTCTGATTAACCCTTCTCCCTATATGAGCTATTATCAATTTGGTGATTGGCAGCTCATTGGCTCATCTCCAGAAGTCATGGTCAAGGCTGATGTTCAAGACGATGGTAAGCTACAGGCAACCCTCAGACCAATTGCAGGAACGCGTCCTCGGGGCGATACTTCCCTAGAAGATGAAGCCTATGCCACAGAGCTTTTAGCAGATCCCAAAGAAGTAGCTGAACATATTATGTTAGTAGATCTTGGTCGAAATGACCTTGGTCGCGTTTGCGTCAAAGGCAGCGTTAACGTCAACGAATTGATGGTCATTGAACGCTATTCTCATGTGATGCATATAGTTAGCAATGTTACTGGGGTCTTGGAACCCAGAAAAACTGCTTGGGATTTATTAAAAGCTTGTTTTCCCGCTGGGACAGTTAGCGGAGCGCCGAAAATTAGAGCTATGGAGATTATCAAAGAGTTAGAGCCAGAAAGAAGAGGTCCTTACTCAGGAGTATATGGTTACTATGATTTTGAAGGTCAGCTTAATAGTGCAATTACGATTCGGACTATGATTGTTACTCCCTATCAACAAAATCAGTGTATGGTTTCAGTTCAGGCTGGTGCAGGAATGGTCGCGGATTCAATACCCGAATCCGAGTACCAAGAAACTTTAAACAAAGCCAGAGGTTTATTAGAAGCAATCAAAAGTATCAATTAAGTAAGAAAGTAAGTAAAAAAATAGTTGATGCTAACTTGACTAAAGTTTTTGGGTAACATAGGGCTGAAATAAATCGCTTAAGTTAACACTAGGGAAGCCTGATTGCTTATAGTTCTTAGTAACCATGGGTAATTCCTTCCTAATTAAAGGCGAGTTTTTTGCTCTAGGCAGGTCATTGTGCTGAGCCTGAATCCAACTTCTGGCTCTAAATCATAGATTCATCCTGATTTAATCGTTAGAATGAAGCTGTTCTAGATTGCAAATTGTAGACTAACTTCTTCTGAAGATCAAACAAAGTCTTATGTTTAAGCAACATTAATTACCCAAAATCAATGACTGAACTAACTCAAGATTTATCCTTGGCTCAAGCTCGTTCTTTGATCGATAGTTATGCTTTTGATTTGGGTGGTGATGATGCCGAACAACTTTTGGAGTATTGGCTTGAGCTGTATCACCCTAGTTGGATTAGATTAGCAACTATTGAAGCTCTGTACTTAGGACGTTATAAAGCGATCTCAATTAAGCATATTTTAAGTGTTTGGCTACGTTTACGTACCCCTAATCCTCATTTCAGCTATGAATTTGAAAGACTGATTTGCCGTAAATTGCCCAAGCACCTAAGCGATTTATCAGCTATGAGCCCTAACTCCCCTAAAATTGTCGCTCCCAATATTAGTCAGACCAGTACAGAAGCAGAAGCAGAAGCAGAGCTGAAAACACTATCTAAAGAACAGTCGACCAAACAGTCTTCGGCTAGAGAGTCAGAGGAACTGCGTGATGCAAGGGAGCCTACGGCTAGGCTGAGCCAACCGCGTAACCCGATGCAGGATCGCCCTTTGTCCGACTTCGTAGAAGATGACAATTTTAATGAGAGTTTAGATTCAGATAAAGCTTTTGGCAACCCTGAGGGCTACTCAGAATCTAATCAGTCTTTAATGTCGGCAATTGGATTCTCTTGTAAATCCCATTGGTCAACGTTAATCGGGACTCAGCATCGGGACGCTGAATTGACTTCGTCAGAATTTACTGAAAGAAGCAAGATAATTCATCGGTTTATACCCCTACCAGATGTATCTTCTTTTTTCCTTAAGCTCAAAACATTTGGTGAATCAAAGTAACAAGAGCAGTGGTTTATATTACAATCTATTAAGATAAAGCTGCTTTTTCGGGAACTTAGAATTTAATGCGCGTAGCAATTGTTGGTGCAGGACTAGCAGGTATGGCAACAGCTATTGATTTGGTTGATGCAGGTGCCGAAGTAGAAATATTTGAATCCCGTCCGTTTGTGGGGGGGAAAGTTGGTAGTTGGATTGATAAAGATGGGAACCATCTGGAGATGGGGCTACATGTCTTTTTTGGCTGCTACTATAATTTGTTTGGATTGATGGCAAAGGTTGGGGCGATAGATAATCTACGCCTCAAACAACATACCCATACTTTTATTAATGAAGGTGGTCGAGTTGGAGAGCTTGATTTTCGCTTCTTAACAGGGGCTCCTTTTAACGGTCTTAAAGCTTTTTTTACTACCTCTCAGCTATCCACAGTTGATAAGGCGGCAAATTCTTTGGCACTAGGAACAAGTCCTATTGTTAGGGCATTGGTTGACCCTAAAGGTGCCATGAAAACAATCCGTGACTTGGACGCAATCAGCTTTGCGGACTGGTTCCGTAGTCACGGCGGCAATAACGGTAGCCTCAAAAAAATGTGGGACCCCATTGCTTATGCTCTAGGCTTTATCGATACAGAAAATATTTCTGCTCGCTGCATGTTAACTATTTTTCAGTTTTTTGCCACCAAAACTGAAGCTTCTGTACTGAGGATGCTAGAAGGTTCTCCTAGTGAGTATTTACATAAACCAATTGTGGAATACCTAGAAGCCAGAGGAACAAAGATTCATACTCGTCGCCGCGTCAGAGAGATTTTATTTGAAGATTCAGCCGACAGCACCAAAGTTACAGGAATTGTAGTCAGCCAAGGGGAATCAGAAGAGATTATTAGGGCGGATGCTTATGTTTGTGCTTGCGATGTTCCTGGCATTAAGAAAGTGATTCCTACCCAATGGCGTAAATGGTCTGAATTTGACAATATCTATAAGTTAGATGCGGTACCTGTAGCGACAGTGCAGTTACGCTTTGATGGCTGGGTCACAGAGCTAAACGATGGTTCGCAACGTCAGCAGTTAGAACAGGCTGCTGGTATAGATAACCTTCTTTATACTCCCGATGCCGATTTTTCTTGCTTTGCTGATTTGGCTTTAGCTAGCCCAGGAGATTACTATAAACCAGGGCAAGGTTCCTTACTTCAGTTAGTTTTAACTCCAGGCGACCCATTTATCAAAGAGAAAAATGAAGACATTGCCAAACATATTTTGGCACAGGTTCATAAGCTATTTCCTTCTTCTCGGGAACTAAATATGACCTGGTACAGCGTTGTAAAATTAGCTGAGTCACTGTACCGTGAGGCACCAGGAATGGACCCCTATCGTCCACCGCAGCAAACTCCTGTCAGCAATTTTTTCTTAGCAGGGAGCTATACCCAGCAAGATTATATTGATAGTATGGAAGGAGCTACTTTATCTGGGAAACAGGCAGCCAGAGCTATTTTAGCCAATGCCGAATCTCTTAAAACGGCAATTTAACACTCAATAGTAAGAAGTCCCACGCCTACCTGATAAGGAGGCGATGTGGATGAATTGCCGACAGGATAAATCTGGAACCAAAAATATTACCAGTAATAGCATATAATGATAAGAGGTGGAAATGAGGCAGAATCAACATGATTCACCAGGCAGTAAAAGTTAGGCTTTATCCCACAAAAGAGCAAGTTATCACCTTGGCTCAACATTTTGGTTCGGCACGATGGTGGTGGAATTACGCTCTGAATAAGTGTATTGAAACCTATAAAGAAACTGGTAAGGGTCTAACTCGCTCGGCGATGAACTCAATGTTACCAAAACTCAAAAAAGAGTCAGAAACTGAATGGCTAAAAGAGTGTTATTCTCAAGTACTTCAATCAGTTAGTCTCAATCTTTCTAGAGCCTATCTCAACTTTTTTGCTGGTAGAGCTAAATATCCGCGATTCAAATCTAAATTTAGAAAGCAGTCAATTCAATATCCGCAACAAGTGGGTCTGATAGAGTCAAGCTTAAAATTTCCTGGCAAACTAGGAGTAGTTAAAGCGAAAATACATCGTCCCTTGGATGGTGAAATCAAAACTGTAACTGTAAGTATGACTCCATCAGGGAAATACTATGCCTCTGTTTTGCTTGAGAAAGAAGGAACAGTCCCCTTATCTGATAATCAAGGAAATATTATTGGTATTGACTTAGGAATTAAAGATTTTGCGATAACGAGTGATGGAAATAAAACATCAAAGTATAATAATCCGAGATCTCTAACCAAACATCAAAAAAACCTCAAGCGCAAGCAGCAAAAACTAGCTAGAAAACAACTCGGTTCAAACAGAAGAAATAAAGCCAAAAAATTAGCAGCTAAGGTATATGAACGTATTAGCAATGTTCGTCAAGATTTTTTGCATAAATTAAGCAGAAAAATCGTTAATAATAATCAAGTTGTGGTAGTAGAAAACCTCAACGTTAAGGGCATGGTTCGTAACCACAATTTAGCTAAAGCTATTTCTGATTGTAGCTGGGGAAAATTTGTGAATTTTTTAGATTATAAGCTAGCCAATGAAGGCAAACTTTTAGTGGAGATAGATAGATTTTTTCCCAGTTCTAAAACCTGTTCTAATTGTCATTACAAGCTCGATAAGCTGCCGTTAGATGTCCGTAACTGGACTTGTCCTAGTTGTCTTCATCGTCACGACAGGGATGAAAATGCGGCGCAAAACATTAGAGCAGAAGGGATCAGAATTATGCAAACATCGTTAGGGACTAGCGATGCTGCCAAGGGAGGGGATGTAAGACCGAAGCTAGGTCGTGTATCTAGATTAGGCAATTCCCTATGAATTTGGAAGCCCACGCTTACTGCTTCGCGGTAAGCGATGGGTAGTTCACTTTTTACTGCCATTGGCAAAGCCAGCCTCCTTCGGAGGATCGCATTTAATGGGATAATTTTAACAGTGTAAACAACTTCTAGAAAAATGACAGACTGGCTAGAACATACCGTACAAATAGAAGTACCCGTGCCAATTGAGTTAGCATGGAGTCTCTGGTCAGATCTAGAACAAATGACCCTCTGGATGAAGTGGATTGAGTCGGTCAAGATTCTAGAAGACAATCCTGAATTATCCCGTTGGAAATTAGCTAGTGGTGGCTTTAACTTTACTTGGTTGTCCCGTATTGTTCAGGTTGTCCCCCAGCAAATAATTGAGTGGCAATCTGTTGATGGTTTACCTAATAAGGGGGCGATTCGCTTTTATGACCGCAAAGACAATAGCTGCATCGTGAAGATGTCTTTTGCCTATGCGGTACCTGGTATTATCGGCAAACTAATGGATAGCTTGATTGGTGATATTGTAGAGTCCACCGTCATGGCAGATTTGGAACGCTTTAAGGAATATGCGATTGAGCAAAGAGATCAGCAGTTAGTTTAAAACGCTTGAATCCATTCTTTAATCTGATATTCAGTCCAAATGCCGTTTTGCCAATAGGGGTCTGCTTCTACTAGCTGGCGTATCTTATCTTCTGAATCTGCTTCGTAGATCCCAAAAACCTGAGTATTATCTTTGGTTGGACCTAAGGTAATTAAGACTCCGCTTTCTTTTTGACTGGTAAGACCAGCTAAGTGTGCTTTACGGTGAGGCTGACGTTTCTCTAGGGCATTTTCGCAATAGCTACCCCACATGATGTATTTTGGCATAATTTTTTAGATAACTTGATTCTTTCTATTAATGACACAAATCCGTCCCCCAGTCTTGATGAGCTTGACCCGACCAGCATCTAAATTGCTCTCCAGCCCAGATTAGCTGCCATTTCTCTTCTTTATGGTCGTCATAAGGTGCAAACTCCAGCAAGTAACGATGACCTTCTACTGAATCATCACTTAGTTTGGTTTGGGTAATAGTTACAGTTGCCAGATTATCTTGAGGGTAGTCTTGTTTTATCTCTAGGCGATCCGCGAAGCGGTGTCGAAGACTCTCGCTATGAGCCTCTTCAATATTATTAAATCCTAATCCCTGGAGGGCGATCGCCTGTATATCTTGACCAATAGCTAAGGTTTTCTGATCATTATTGGCTATTAATACTGATTGCTCCTGATTACTCCAAAATTCA
>JBCCDL010000278.1:0-7377 GCA_039030815.1 Cyanobacteria bacterium P01_A01_bin.83
GGAAGATAGCGATCGCTGATATAACGATCTGATAGTTTAGCTGCTGCTTCTAAAGCTTCATCTAATATTTTTAACTTATGATGTTGTTCATAACGCTCCCTTAGACCATAAAGAATTTCGATAGTTTCTTCTACCGATGGTTCTCCTACCTGCACTGGCTGGAAACGACGTTCTAATGCGGCGTCACGCTCAATGTGCTTGCGGTATTCGTCGAGGGTAGTAGCACCGATACACTGTAGTTCTCCCCTAGCCAACGCTGGCTTGAGGATATTAGCCGCATCAATTGCTCCTTCTGCTGCACCAGCACCAATTAGGGTATGTACTTCATCAATCACCAGAATTACGTTACCAGCCTGGCGGATTTCGTCCATAATCTTTTTGAGGCGTTCCTCAAATTCTCCGCGATATTTAGTACCTGCAACCAGTAAGCCAATATCTAAGGTAACCACTCGTTTTTCTTCGAGAATATCGGGAATATCTTTGTTAGCAATGCGTTGCGCCAAACCTTCAGCGATCGCAGTTTTACCAACCCCTGGTTCCCCAATTAAAACGGGATTATTTTTAGTCCGACGACCCAGAATTTGAATTACTCGTTCAATTTCTTTTTGTCTACCCACTACGGGGTCTAACTTTCCTTCTCCCGCCATTTGAGTTAAGTTGGAACCAAACTCATCGAGAGTAGGGGTTTTGTTTCTGCCCTGAGTCCCGCCAGAACCAGCCGCCACTTCAGCAGTCTCTCCTAACATTCTAATTACTTGAGTGCGGACTTTAGACAAGTCTACGCCCAGGTTTTCTAGGACTCTGGCAGCTACTCCTTCACCTTCTCTAATTAACCCTAGAAGTAGATGCTCAGTGCCAATATAGTTGTGACCTAACTGACGTGCTTCTTCTAAAGATAACTCCAGAACTCTTTTGGCTCTGGGAGTGAAAGGAATTTCTACAGCTACAAAACCAGAACCACGACCAATAATTTTCTCAACTTCGATGCGAGCATCCTTAAGATTAACCCCCATTGATTTGAGAACTTTTGCAGCGACTCCAGTACCTTCTCCGATCAAACCCAAGAGGATTTGTTCAGTTCCTACGAAATTATGACCCAGACGGCGTGCTTCCTCCTGGGCTAACATAATCACTTTTATTGCCTTTTCCGTGAAGCGTTCAAACATGTCTTAATATCCACCTGCTTTGCCCTTATTATGGAGATTTTAGCACAGCCTTCTCGTTTCCTGACTGTGTTTGGCTAGACGGAAAATACGGTATTCAAATTAACAGATTTTGTTCGGTTGCAAGTAGTAGGAATTTGTACTTAGGCGCTCCCTTAACTGCCGTTGCCACTGAGTTAATAAGAATTGAAACTCTGGCTGCTGCAAACCCTTAAGCCAGAGAACCAAAGCATCATCTCCTGCTGGTTGGTAGTATCCTTTTCTTTTTCCTGCCACCAAAAAACCGTATCTTTGATACAAATTTATTGCCGCCAAATTATGTTCATTAACTTCTAATGTTGCCCACTGTAGCTGACGAGCGATCGCCTGATCTATTAGCGCTAGTAGCAGCAACTGTCCCAATCCTTGACGGCGATAATCGGGATGAATCGCTAACAAAGTGATATGCGCCTCATCTACAATCGACCAGAGACAAGACATGCCAATAATTTGGGAGCAACTGCTAGACTCAGGTTCAAACAGATGTAAAGCGAGTATAGTGCTTTTATTGCTGTTTGTTTCTCTTAAATAAGCTTCCTCTGTCCATAATCCACCCAAACATATTTGATCCAAGGCGACTACTGCGGGTACTTCTTCAGAAGTTAACTGTCTGATTTTAATCTCTTTCACAAAATAAACTTTAATTTAACTTCCTGGTGTTGCTTGATTAATTACGTCTTATATAAATATATAAATAACTTCGTTCAAATTTATTGGTTTGTAGCTATTAGCCATTAGCCATTAGCCATTAGCTTTTAGCTTTTAGCTTTCTGATCTTATTCATGTTGCAGCAGCAGAGAGACTAAACTAGTGCGGGAGGAGATATTTAACTTACGAAACATCCGCTTGAGAGCCTGTTTGACAGAATTTTCTTGAATCCAAAGCTCTTTGCCTATTTCAGCATTAGTTAAGCCGCGGGCAACTAATTGCGCGATTGTTAGCTCTCTGGGGGTAAGTAACTCTAGCTTTGACGAGTCAAATTTTACTATAGATAACTGTTGCTGCACCAGAAAAGTTGATATGTGTAGGCAAAGACCGCTAATGTCGGCAATATCCTGATGATTAAAAGCAGATGTAAAGCGATCGCGAGTTACTCCTAAACCACCAATTAATGAACCACTGGCAACAATTGGTCCCGCCATTACATGACCATGATCAAAACGGGGACAGATAACTTGCCATTCAGACGCTTCGGCTATTGCTGCTTCATGTATAGGAGCATGATACTTAAATAAATAATTCAGGACGGAATTGTGTTCCAAAGATAAGGCTTTCTCAAACAGCCGTGATGCTTGACGGGGGAGTCGAGCCATTATAAACAACCGACAACGTTTGGCTGCAAAATAGGCGCTAACTTGAGGAATTATCTGGCTGTGCAAAGCTTGCTCGTTGGGGGTTTTGGCGATCGCCTTAAATAAAGCTGTTAAAGAGTCTGACATCTCTGGTTGTGGTTAAAAACTGTACCCTTTTGGGGACTATGAACTGAGCTTATAAATTTTTAGAATACCTAACATATCAAGCATACAAAAGATCTTTTGCCATGAATTACACCCACCCAGAAACTTTAGTGTCAACACAGTGGTTAGCCAAACATTTAGACGACCCCAAGCTACGTATTATCGAGATCGATCTCAATTCTCAAGCTTATGACCAAGGACACATTCCTGGCTCCATTTTTTGGTCAGCTATGACACAACTCTCATCTAACATGAGTTTAAACCTCGACCCAGCATCTATGTCTAGAGTGCTATCTAATTCTGGTATTACCAATGACACCACTGTGGTAACTGTTCATGGTGATTTTGTGGGAACTTCTGGCGGTACGTTTTGGCAGCTCAAATTATTGGGACACAAAGATGTCAGAATTCTCAATGGAGGTCGGCAAAAGTGGCAAGAAGAAGGTTTACCCTTGACGATAAATAAAACTAAATTTAAGCCTACTACCTATAAAATTAAAGACTTGGATCATTCCTTGAGAATCTCCACCATAGAAGTTCAAGAATCTATAGAAAAAAACGCTCCTATTTTGCTCGATGTTCGTACACTTCAAGAGTATAGAGGAGAAATTTATCTACAAGCACCTCCCCAAGCAGACGAAAAGGGAGGACATATTCCTGGTGCGATCAATATTGACTACGAGTTGGCTCACAATGAAGACGGCACCTTTAAATCTGCTGCTCAGCTACAGGAAATTTACGGCGATTTGATTTCTTCGGGTAAAGAAATTATCCCCTATTGCGCTGTGGGCGGCAGATCTGGTCATACCTGGTATGTTCTAAAATATTTGCTCGGCTGTGAGCGCGTCAGAAACTATGATGGTTCTTGGAATGAATGGAGTCGCTTGGCTAATGCTCCCATCGCTACTGATGGCTAATAGTTCAAACTAAATTATTCAGCTAAGAGCCATCCACCTTACTATATTTTTACCACTAGACAACTGTAAACTAGAAAGTAACTAAATATGAATGAATTTACACGCTCTTAAATAAAATTATCACTATGCTTTCGACTGATCGCAGTTTACCAAATACAGGACATCGTTATGTTCCTCAAATTACCAGTCTGGAGATTCCGCCTTCTCCCAACCAAGAATTAATGCCTTTAACTGCCAAAGTTAACAGCAACGATCAGTTAGAAATTGGCGGTTGTGAACTGCAACAGTTAGTTGCACAGTACGGTTCTCCTTTGTATGTGTTGGATGAATTTACCCTGAGAACAGCTTGCCGTCAGTATCGTGATAGTTTTGCTACTTACTATGGTGGAGAATCTCAGGTTATTTATGCTTCTAAAGCCTGGAGTTGCCTGGCGGTTTGTCGCATTATCGACAGTGAAGGACTAGGTTTTGATGTAGTTTCTGGTGGTGAACTCTATACAACCCTCGAAGCTGGAGTAAGCAAAGACAAAATCTATTTCCATGGCAATAACAAATCCACTGCCGAATTAGAGTTAGCAGTTGAAACTGGCTGCACAATTATGGTGGATAATTGGCTGGAGTTGAAAACTCTATCGCATATCGCCTCAGATAGAAGCCAGCAGCCTGTGCCAATTATGATTCGTCTAACTCCTGGTATTGAATGTCATACCCATGAGTATATTCGTACAGGACATTTAGATAGTAAGTTTGGTTTTGATCCTAATCAGCTAGAGGAAGTTTTTAGGTATTTGAGTCAACAAAACAGTCTCAGTTGTATAGGACTACATGCTCACATCGGCTCGCAAATCTTTGAACGTCAACCTCATCAAGATTTAGCGGGAGTATTAGTTAATTGGCTAAAAAAAGCCCAAGATTATGGTCTACCCGTAACAACTCTTAACGTTGGTGGGGGATTAGGAATTTGTTACACGGAATCTGATGATCCGCCCAGTATTTCAGAATGGGTTAAAGCAGTAAGTCAGTCAGTTGAACAGGCATGTAAGTCACAAGAGCTGCCATTACCAAAATTAATTGCCGAACCAGGTAGATCTTTAATTGGTTCGGCTTGCGTCACGGCATATACTGTGGGCAGTCGTAAGGAAATTCCCGACTTCAATACTTACATTGCCGTAGACGGCGGCATGTCAGATAATCCCCGACCAATTACTTATCAATCTCTATATTGCGCGGTGATTGCCAATCGGATGACGGCACCTTTGGTAGAAGAGGTAACTCTAGCGGGAAAACATTGTGAATCGGGGGACGTAATTATTAAAAATGTTGCTTTACCAAAAACTGAACCAGGAGATATCTTGGCAGTTTTGGATACAGGAGCATACAATTACAGCATGGCATCTAATTACAATCGTATTGGAAGACCAGCGGCAGTTATAGTTTGTGAAGGGGAAGCCAATTTAATTATTGAACGCGAAACCTATCATAACTTGATTGCGCGCGATCGCTTACCTGAAAGACTGGTAAAACATGAAAGATAGACTTTACTATCTAAGCCAGCATGCAATTGAACAGAAGCTGATAGCTGCTCAAAAGAAGGGTTTTGGAGTCATTCAAAACCCCTAATTACCTAGTTTTTGTCCCGCTAACCATTCACAGTCAAGTAACTAAAATAATGTCATTGTCGGGTTTGCTTCCTGACTTAAATCAGGTTCGTTCCTGGTTGCCAGATTTAATCAATATCATCGATTTAGGCTTAGTATTAATTCTGAGCTATGCTCTCCTGCTAATTATTGGCGAGGGAGAACGTCGTAGCTTATGGATGGTAAGAGGGTTCATTGTCCTCATGTTGGCAACGGTAGTCAGTGGACAGTTAGAACTTCAATTGCTGAAGTTCTTGCTGGAAAAATTAGTCCTAGGGGCTGCTGTTGCCATGGCAGTAATATTTCAATCGCAATTTCGTCGTCTGCTCGAACAGATTGGACGTGGCGAGGTAGTGAAATTATTTAAAGGCTCTGGTAGACCAAAAACCCAGCCAGATAGCGTAATTGATCGGATTGTCGAAGCAATTAAGGAACTATCGCAAAATCGTACGGGGGCGCTAGTGCTGATGGAAACTACGGGATCTTTAGAAGAAGAAGATTTTGTTTCTGCTGGCGTTAATTTGAATGCGGAGGTTTCTAAAGAACTGCTGCAAACAATTTTTCAAACCAGCACCTCACTACATGATGGTGCAGTAGTGATCAGTGGGTCGAGAATTTTAACTGCTGCGGCAATTCTGCCTCTTTCAGAACGTTCCGCTTCTCGCCAATTAGGAACTCGCCATCGTGCAGCGATGGGAATTACTGAGCGAGTGGAAAAATGTTTATGTATTGTCGTCTCCGAAGAAACTGGCTCGATTTCTCTGGCAGAAAAGGGAGTGTTAAATAGACCACTAACCAGTAGTAAACTAAAAGAGCTATTACAGGCTAGATTTACTCCTATAGTAGAAGGTGATGCAGTACGTCTGAGTCGTAAAATTGGTTTTCAGGGAAAAATTTTGCTGGAGCGCATTTTACGCTCACTAAAGCCTAACTCTCGCAAAAAACATTGATCATTAGTCGTCAATCTATATTACATTAAGATTTATTAAGTTGGTCTGGTTCTAGGTTTAATTATTACTGCTAAACCACTAACTAGGGCAGTCCAGATTTTCAAATTTTGGAAATCTTGGAATGTCTGGTGATAATTTAGCCATGCAGTTGATACATTCTAATTTAGCAATTCTGGCAACGTTTGCTAACCTCAATTTCCCTCAAATCACGCCCCTATAAAGTCAAACAATGAGCGTCGAGTCAATCACTTTGCAACAGTTACCCACGGATTTAAGCAGCACCCGCCTACCCCAGCATGTAGCGGTGATTATGGATGGTAATGGTCGCTGGGCCAAAAGCCAAGGAAAGCCGCGTATTGTCGGACATCAAAAGGGTGTGGATGCACTCAAAGACTTATTGCGTTGCTGCAAAGACTGGGGGATTCCAGCGTTGACGGCATATGCTTTCTCAACCGAAAACTGGGGGCGACCTCAAGTAGAAGTACAGTTTTTGATGACTTTATTTGAGCGAGTATTGCGACGAGAATTAGAAGAGATGATCCAAGAAAACGTCAAGATTCGTTTTGTGGGCAACTTGAAAGATTTGCCTGAGTCTCTTCGCCGAGAAATAGACCGTTCCATGAAAGATACGAGAAACAATCAGGGTATCCAGTTTACGATAGCCACCAACTACGGAGGTAGACATGAAATCATTCAGGCTTGCCAAGCGATCGCTTCTAAAGTAGAGCAAGGATACTTCAGCGCCGAGCAAATTACGGAAGAAGTATTTGAGCAGCATCTTTACACTAAAGGTATTCCCCATCCTGATCTTTTGATTCGTACTAGTGGTGAAATGCGGCTGAGTAACTTTCTACTGTGGCAAATGGCTTACGCTGAAATTTATGTTACCCCAACCCTTTGGCCAGATTTTGACCGAGTTGAATTTCACAAGGCTTTATCTACTTATCAACAGCGCGATCGTCGTTTTGGTCAAGTCAAATAATCAATCGCTAGCCTGCTTGGTATTGTTATTTTCTTATTGAATTAAAGCTTTGAGTTTTGAACACCTCAAAATATGCTATGCTAGTTAATGATTCGGACTCATGCAGTATTAACGCCCGAACCTTGTCAGGGTCGGAAGGCAGCAGCAATAAGGGATGCTTAACACAGGCGTGATATCCGAATCATCTGGCAACTTGGTGATTAGGTTAGTTCATTTCAGGCTATTAGTTTAC